>JBFJUC010000306.1:0-3162 GCA_041624875.1 Alcanivorax sp. | reverse complement strand
TTCCGGATTGTCCGTGGGTTCCAGATTGTGGGTGGACTCCAGCAGATCGACCATGCGGGTGGAGTCGTACTCGTTCATCTGGCAGCCGTGGGTCTGGATAAAGAGCTTGCGTGCCATGGATCGTGACCTCTGGGGCGGCGTTGCGCGTGGCCGGCCCTATCTGTTGGAAATGTGGCGGGCGCGAATTATACCGCCGCAAGGCGGCTCTGGACACCACGGCCCGCCGGCGTGGCGAATCGCCGCGCCTGGCGGGCTGGGAGCGGCGCCGCTGAAACGCTATGATCAGCGCCGTTCGCGTCACGGCGCGGTTCTGGATGGCGCGCCACTGCGCGTGGGAGAGGTGATGAACACGAGGATTCTGATCGGGGCGCTGTTGCTGGCGGCCCTGACGCTGGCCGGCTGCGGCGAGGAGCCGACCAGCGACTTGCCGGTTAATACCCGCCTTGGCGGTGACTTCACGCTCACCGATCACAATGGCGAGCCGTTCCGGTTGTCGTCCCTGGAAGACCGGGTGGTGATTCTGTTCTTCGGTTATACCCACTGCCCGGACATTTGCCCGGCGGTGCTGGCACGGGTGGCCCAGGCCTACCGCAATCTGAACGAGCAGGGCGACGCCGGGCCGGTGCAGCCGGTGTTCATCACCTTCGACCCGGAACGGGACACCCCGGCCCATCTGCGCGAATACCTGCCCTGGTTCAAGGCCGACATCATCGGCCTCACCGGCAGCGTGGCCGAGATCGAGGCGGTGGCGGAGCAGTACGGGGTGGTATTCCTGAAGGCGGATGGCCAGGATGAGGCCTACGACTTCACCCACAGTGATTACATTTACCTGCTGGACCGGCAGGGCCGGGTGCGCAAGCTCTACCCGGCGGACTTCGACATCGATGAGGTGGTCAATGATGTTCAAAGCCTTCTTTAAGCCCATGGCCCTGGCGGCCCTGTTGGCGATGGCCTCGACGCCGGCCGCCGCCGGCGACCTGGAAATCAGCGGCGCCTGGCTGCGCGCGGTGCCGCCTGTGTCGCCGACCATGGCCGGTTATTTCGAGATCCGCAATCGCGGCGACCGGGTGGTGAAGCTGGAAGGCGCCGACGTGGCCTTCGCCGGCGGCGCCATGCTGCACGACAGCCGCACCGAGGAAGACGGCCAGCGACGCATGGTGCATCTGCACAGCGTGCGCCTCGACCCCGGCGACCGGGTGCGCTTCGCCCCAGGCGGCAAGCACTTGATGCTGATGAAGCTGAGCCAGGTGCCGCGTGCCGGCGAAAGCGTGGAGGTGTGCCTGACTTTCGCCAACCACGACGATCTCTGCACCGACTTCCCGGTGCGCCATAACGCGCCCTGATCGGGTGACTCCGCATCGCGGCGCCGCGCTCTGGTTGCTGCTCGGCGCCCTGGCCGCCGGGCCGGTCGGCGCCGACTGCCGGGATCTGGCCGCGCCCCGGGCGGTGCCCACCGCCGCCGAGGGGCAGTGGAACCTGGCCACCTTCAACCTCTGGCGCCTGCGCGACACCGAGAAAAACAGCCCCATCGATCACCCCCTGGACGCCGCCGTCTATCAAGCGCGCCTGGACGCGCTCGCCGGCTATATCGTCGACAGCCTCAAGGCGCCGGTGCTGCTGGCGGTGCAGGAGGTGGAGAACCTCGCCATTCTTGAACAGCTCGCCGAGCGCGTCACCGCGCGGGGTGGGCCCCGCTACCGGGCGCTGCTGCTGGAGGGCCACGACCCGGCGGGTATGGACGTGGCCCTGTTGCATCGGGCCCCGGCCGAGGTGGGCGCCCCCCGGGCGTTGTTCGCCGATGAGAGCTTCCGGGGCCAGCCCCTGTTCAGCCGCCCGCCACTGGCGGTCACCTTGACCGCGCCCCGCGAAATGACCCTGGTGATCGTGCACCTGCGCAGCGCCAATGGCCTCGGCGAGAAAGCCTGGGTGGCGGAGAAACGTCGCCGCCAGGCGACCCGGCTGGCGCAGTGGTCGCGGGCCGGGCGCGATAACCCGCTGGCGGTGGTCGGGGACTTTAACAGCGCACCGGACAGCGGCGCTTTCAGTGAGCCGCTGACGCTGATGGCGGCAAGCGGGCTGTACAACAGCTGGGACAGAGTGAAAAAAGCGGAACGCTACAGTTATCGCCACCGTTGCCGGCCGCAAACGTTGGATTACGTCTGGCTGTCGGGGGAGCTCAAATCGGAGTTGCGCGGCGTGGCGGTCAGCCGCGGCAACGCCGGGCGCTATGATCGCTTGTACGGCAGGGACGGCACCGATGTGGTGTCCGATCACGATGTACTGGTGACGTACTTCGACTAGGCAGGGAATCGCTTAAAAAACACCGTGGGGCCTGCTTGCGTTTCCAGCGAGGACCAGGGAGGGCCCCACGGTGCGAAAAGTTGGGGCGGGAGAGCGCCCGCCCCGTGTTCTTGGCGCCCTTAGAAAGACAGGGCGTAGGTCACTACGAACAGCGCGTCGTCGTTGTCTTCCAGCGGGGACAGGTCATCAGCGTCCACCACCTTGGAAACGGTGAAGCCCAGCTCGTCGGTGAGCGCGTAGCTCAGGTCCACGTGGGTGTAGTTGGTGTCGTCGGCTTCGAAGTCCCAGGTGCCCACGGTGATGCCGTACTTGTCGTAGCTGTAGCCCAGGGTGAAGTAGTTGTCTTCGTTCTCCACGGAGTCGTCGCCGCGGCCATAGTCACCCACGCCGAAGTAACCGGAGGCGCTGAAGCCGGCCAGACCGAGGGTCAGAATCACTTCCTGCAGGTCGCGATACTCACCGGCGTACTCGCCGGAATTCGGGTAGTTGTAGTCGACATAGACGATGTCGTAGCTGAAATCACCGATGGAGTTGGCGTACCCGGCGTACAGGTCGTATTCGGTGCCGCCCAGTTCGGAGCTGCCCCAGATACCGGCGTACAGGCCCGTGGAGTGCGCGTAGTCCAGGCTACCGAACACCTGGGCATTGCCCTCGGTGAGGTCCTGACCACGCCAGAAATACATGTTGGAAACACCAACGGTGCCGCTGACTTCAGCCACGGCGATGGAAGGAGCGGCCAGGCCTGCTGCCATGGTGGCGGCCACGCTGGCGGCCAGAACGGTCTTTTTGATCCCAGATACGTGTTTCATGTGCAACCCTCTTTGCAAATAACAAATGTTCTGTGGTTTGTGCGCTCCTGGC
>JBFJUC010000305.1:0-3169 GCA_041624875.1 Alcanivorax sp. | reverse complement strand
CGCCGAACCGCCAGTAATTCAGGTTGTGCCGGCAGCGCCGTCCGGGCCGCGCGAACGCCGACACTTCGTAGCGTTCGAACCCCTGGGCGGCGAGTAAATTCAAGCCCTGCTCTTCCAGGTCCGCGCGGCTGTCGCCGTCGGGCTGCTCCGGTGGTGCGCGGAAAAACGCGGTGTTCGGTTCGATGGTCAGCTCATACCAGCTCAGATGCGTCGGTTCCAGCGCCACCGCCTGGCGCAGGTCATCCAAAGCCTGCGCCGGAGTCTGGCCCGGCAGGGCGTGCATCAGGTCCAGATTGAAATTGTCGAAGCCGGCATCCCGGGCGTCGGCGGCCGCCCGCAGAGCCTCTTCAGGCCCGTGGATACGGCCCAGTGCCTGCAAATGCCGCGCATTGAAACTCTGCACCCCGATCGACAGCCGGTTGATGCCCGCCGCCCGGAAGCCGGCGAAGCGACCGGTCTCCAGGGTGCCGGGGTTGGCTTCCAGGGTGATCTCAATGTCGTCGCTGAAGCTCAGTCGCTGCCGCAGACCCTCGAACAGGGCGGCGTAGAAGTCCGCGCTCATCAGGCTGGGGGTGCCGCCGCCGTTGAAAATCGCCTCCAGGGGGCGGTCGCGCACCCAGTGCAGGTCCTGGTCCAGGTCGGTGAGCAGGGCGTCCAGGTAGGCGCGCTCCGGCAGTTCCGACTGGCGCTCATGGGAGTTGAAGTCGCAGTAGGGGCATTTGCGCACGCACCAGGGCACGTGCACATAGAGCGTCAGCGGCGGCGCGGGAAGCATGGTGTTATTCAGAGGTGTCTCGCAGGGCCGCCATCAAGGCCTTCAAGGCACGGCCACGGTGGCTGATGCGGTTCTTCTCCGCCGGGTCCATTTCCGCGGCGGTGACGCCCAGCTCCGGAATCAGGAAATGCGGGTCATAGCCGAAGCCACCGTTACCGCGCGGGGCCAAGAGTATTTCCCCTTCCCAGGTGCCCTGGCAGATCAACGGCGTGGGGTCGTCCGGGTGGCGCATTAACACCAGCAGCGCCTGATAGCGGGCGCTGCGGGGCGCGTCCGGCAGGTCGCCGAGCATATCGATGAGCAGGGCGTTGTTCTTGGCGTCGCTGGCGTCGGCGCCGGAAAAACGCGCCGAGTAAATGCCCGGCGCACCGTTCAGTGCGTCCACTTCCAGGCCGGAATCGTCGGCGATCGCCGGCAGGCCGGTGTGCGCCGCCGCGTTGCGCGCCTTGAGGATGGCGTTTTCAACGAAAGTCAGGCCGGTTTCTTCCGCTTCCGGCACCTGGAAGTCGCTTTGCGGTACCACCTTCAACGCCAACGGCTCGAGAATGGCGCGCATCTCATCCAGCTTTTTCTGGTTGCCGGAGGCGAGTACGAGAGTGTCCATGGTCGGGATCCTGGTTGTCGAAGCGGGCGATCAGAGGGTCACCCGGTAAATGGCGATTTCCCCGAACAGATTGGGCCAGGCCCGGGTCAGCCGGCCGCTGCGGTGGTGGCGGTTGACCACCTGCCGCTCAATGATGCGGATATCCCGCTCGCGGCAATGGGCTTCGAAATCCTTCACCGTGCAAAGGTGAATGTTCGGCGTGTCGTACCATTCATAGGGCAGCGCCGAGGACACCGGCATGCGGCCCTTGAAGCCCAGGTATGAGCGCACCCGCCAATGCCCGAAGTTGGGGAAGGTGATGATTGCTTCGCGGCCCACCCGCAGCATCTCGTCGAGAATGCTGTCCGGGCGCAATACCGCCTGCAGCGCCTGGGTCATCACCACATAGTCGAAGCGGTCGCTCTGGAAGTTGCCCAGGCCCTTGTCCAGGTCCTGCTCGATCACGTTGACGCCCTTGGCGAAGCAGGCGGCGATATTGTCCTGGTCGATTTCCAGGCCGTAGCCGTTTACTTGCCGGTCGTCCTGCAGATGGGCGAGCAGGTCACCGTCGCCGCAGCCCAGGTCGAGCACCCGGGCGCCCTTGGGAATCCAGCGGCTGATCAAGGCCAGATCATCACGCATTAGAGGTGGCCTCCGCGACACGCCCCATATAAGCACCGAACAGCTTGCGGTACTCCGGTATCGGCAGCAGGAAGGCGTCATGGCCCTTGGGGGTGTCGATTTCCGCGTAGCTCACGTTACGGCCCACCTGCACCAGCGCGTTGACGATTTCCCGGCTGCGCTCCGGCGAGAAGCGCCAGTCGGAGTTGAACGACATCACCAGGAAGTTGCAGCGGGTGTCGGCCAGGGCGTCTTCCAGAGTGCCGTCGCATTCCCGGGCCGGGTCGAAATAGTCCAGTGCCTTGGTCATCAGCAAATAGGTGTTGGCGTCGAAGTTGCGCGAAAAGGTCTCGCCCTGGTGGCGCAGATAGGATTCCACCTGGAATTCCACGTCGAAACCGAAGTGGAAGCGCCCTGAGCGCAGATCGCGGCCGAACTTCATGCGCATGGCATCGTCGCTGAGGTAGGTGATATGCCCCACCATGCGCGCGAGAATCAGCCCCTGGCGGGGATAGGTATCGTGCAGATAATAACGCCCGCCATGGAAATTCGGGTCGGTGAGAATCGATTGCCGGGCCACCTCGTTGAAGGCGATGTTCTGCGCCGACAGTTTCGGCGCCGCCGCGATCACGACCGCGTTGGCCAGCCGGTCGGGGAAATCCATCGACCACTGCAGCGCCTGCATACCGCCCAGGCTGCCGCCCACCACCGCCGCCCAGCGCTGGATGCCCAGCGCGTCCGCGAGCTGGGCCTGGCTTTTCACCCAGTCCTTGACCGTCATCATCGGGAAGTCCGGGCCCCACAGCTGGCCGGTTTCCGGGTTCTGGGAGCCGGGCCCGCTGGAGCCGTGGCAGCCGCCCAGGTTGTTCGGGCAGACCACGAAAAAACGGTCCGTATCGATCGGCTTGCCGGGGCCGATGCAGCTGTCCCACCAGCCCGGGCGCGGGTCATCGACGCTGTGATAGCCGGCGGCATGGTGGTGGCCGGACAACGCATGGCAGATCAGCACCGCGTTGGAGGCGTCCGCGTTGAGCGTGCCATAGGTCTCATAGACCAGATCGTAAGACGGCAGCACCCGTCCGCACTCCAGCTCCAGGGGCTGGTCCACGTGCAGGGTTTGCGGTTGTACCAGGCCTACGGAGTCCTGGGGAATCGTTTCGGGCATTTCGGGCAACCATCCAAAGGTGGGG
>JBFJUC010000304.1:0-3194 GCA_041624875.1 Alcanivorax sp. | reverse complement strand
GTACAACAAAACCCTGTCGCTGTCCGGCCCGCTGCACTTCGGCGACTACGGCGGCCTGCCGCTGAAAATTCTCTGGGCGGTGCTGGATGTGATCACCATCGTGGTGCTGATCACCGGCCTCTACCTGTGGGTGGCGCGCCGCCGCGCCAGCCCCGCCCGCGCGCAGAACGGCGCCGCCGTGCCGGCGCAGCCCGCCGGAGGCAAACCCTGATGGACACGCAACGCCTTAAAGCTCGCAAGACACCCTGGCAGATCTTCGCCACGCCGACCCTGATTGCCCTGCTGAGCCTGATCGGCCTGCTCGCCGCCCTGCTCGGCAACGGCGTCTTCGACTGGGTGTCCTGGGTGGGCCTGGCGGCCCCGCTGGTGATCATCGGCTGGGCCATCAAGGCCCGCCGCCGCTAAGCCACGGACGGCGCGCCTCAACGGCGCCGGTTCGAGTACAGGCTCAGCCCGGTCACCGTCGTCAGAATCAACGCCAGGCCTAGGATTTGCGGCAGCGCCAGGGTCTCCCCCAGTATCAGGACGCCGAACAACGACGCCGTGACCGGCTCGACCATGGCCACGATCGCCGCCAGGGTTGGCGCGGTGCGCTTCAGTCCGACCACATAGAACGCGAACGACAGGCCCGCGCCCAGCACCCCGAGCAACGCGAACATCCACCACTGCGGCGCGTGCAGCACCGCCACCGCCTGCGCGGTATCGCTTGTGCACAGCAAAATGGCCACGGCCCCGCCTAGCGCGATGGAAAGAATCGCCTGCGGGCTACCGTAAGCGGCGGCGTACTTGAAGCCGTAAATAAAGACGCTGTAGGACAGGCCGGCCAGCAGCCCGAAGCCGATACCCGCCGCCGTCACTTTACCGGCATCCACGTTGTACAGGCGGGTCAGCAGTACGATGCCGAGCATCACCAGCGCAATCGCCACCCATTTAACCGGTGTGGGGCGTTCCAGTCTCAAGCCGAAGGCAACCAGGTAAACGAACACCGGCGCTGAGTACATCAGCGTCGCGGCCACCGCCACGCTGCCCTCATCGATGCTGAGAAAATAGAAGCTAAAGTTACCCGCCACCCCCAGACCGGCCAGCACCGCCCATAGCCATAGGCGGGGATGCTTTATCCCGCTGCCGCCGGGGCGGAGAACCAGGCAGGCGCCGACCAGCAGCAGCCCGACCGCCGCCCTGTAAAAGGACACCACCGAGGCGTCCCAGCCCTGCTCGATCAGGATCCCGGCGATACCGCCCGAGATACCCCAACACAGCGCCGCCAAGGCCACCAGCACCAGGCCGACGCCGGGCACCGATTGTCCGCTCCGCATAAGCCCTCCCATCCTTGGTCGCCGGTGCGCGCCGGGTTACAACGCACCGGCGTATCGCTAACATCGCCTCATGAAAACATTGATCGCGACCGTGGTAACAGTGGTGCTGATCGCGCTGGCGCCCGTCGAGGCGCGCGCCAGCGACGATCCCGCCACGGTGCTGGTGGTCCGCCACCGGTGGCACACCGGCATTGTGCTGCCGGCGGACCGGCTGGCGCCGTCCCTGGCGTTCCTGGACGCGCAGTTCAGCGACCCGGTGTGGTACGAAATCGGCTGGGGCGACAACGACTTTTATCGCCGCACTGACAACCTCTGGCTGCTGGGCAAGGCGCTGTTCTGGCCCACCGACACGGTGCTGCATGTGGTGGGGCTGGATAAGCACCCGGCGGACCTGCCGAACAGCGACGTGGAGGCCCTGTGCTTGTCCGCTGGAGGCCTGGAACGGTTGCAGGCCACGCTGGCGGCGGATTTCAAACTGCGCGCCGACGGCCAGCCGGTGGCGGCGGATCCAGGCCTGTACGGCGACAGCCGGTTCTTTCCCGCCCGGGACCATTTCTGGTTCGGGCGCACCTGCAACACCTGGACCGCCCAGCGGCTGGGCGACGGCGGCGTCGATATCCGCACCTTCATGACCCTGCGCGCCAAGAGCGTGATGGCGCAGATCCGTGATCACGGCCAGGCCGGTGCCTGCGCGCAATAATAGTACCGAGGAGAAACAACCGATGCGGAATCTGTGTGTGTATTGCGGCTCCAGCCCGGGGCGGCGGGATGACTATGTGGCGACGGCGCGGGAATTCGCCCGGGAGCTGGTGGCGCGGGGCATGGGGCTGGTCTACGGCGGCGCCAGCGTGGGCGTGATGGGCGCGGCGGCGGACGCGGTGCTGGCCGAGGGCGGCCGGGTCACCGGGGTGATCCCGCAGGCGCTGCAGGAAAAAGAGCTGGCGCACCCGGGCCTCACCGAACTGCACGTGACCGGCTCCATGCACGAGCGCAAGACGCGCATGGCCGAGCTGGCGGACGGCTTCGTCGCCATGCCCGGCGGCGTCGGCACACTGGAAGAACTGTTCGAGATCTGGACCTGGGCGCAGCTGGGCTGGCACCACAAACCCTGCGCGCTGCTCAACGTGGCCGGCTACTACGACGGCCTGGGCACCTTCCTGGACCACGCCACCGACGAAGAATTCCTGCGCCCCCACCACCGGAAGATGCTGATCGTGGAATCGCAGCCCGCCGCCCTGCTCGACCGCATGGCCGATTACCAACCGCCCCAGGCCAAACAATGGGTGAAAAAAGACGAGCTTTGACGCGCTGGGGGAACGGACCTTTGTGGGAGCGGGCCCGGCCCGCGAAAGGTAGCAACAGCCACCGGCAAAGGTTGCCCCGCGGGATTCCAGAGAGGTCTTCAATAACCGCCGTTAAAGGCCTCTGGGATCCTGCCGGCCGGCAAGCCGGCCTTTCGCGGGCAAGGCCCGCTCCTACAAGTCGCGGTCTTTGCGGGCGTGGTCGAGCAGGTCGTCGACGTATTCCTGTTCTTCGTGGAGATCGTCGGCGGTGGCCGGAGCGGCGGGCAGTACCTGATTCAGAATCACCGCCACCAGGCCGCACAGACTGATCCCCTGCAGGGTGAACTCACCGTTGCCCATCACCATGCCACCGATGCCGAAGATCAGCGTCACCGCCACGATCACCAGGTTGCGCTGGGCGTGCAGATCCACCCGCGCCTTGATCAAGGTGTTCATGCCCACGCTGGCGATGGAGCCGAACATCAAAATCAGAATGCCGCCCATCACCGGGGTGGGAATGCTCTGCAGCAGCAGGCCCACCTTGCCAATGAACGCCAGGCTGATGGCGAATACCGCGGTCCAGGTCATCACCACC
>JBFJUC010000303.1:0-3235 GCA_041624875.1 Alcanivorax sp. | reverse complement strand
TTGCAATGGCGTCAGCGTTAACCAAATCGAAACTGATTGCCCGTATTTCCAAGGAAATCCAGCAATTGTCTCCCTGGGATGTGGAGCTCGCCGTAAAAACCCTGATTGACTACATGGCCGACACCCTCGCTGAAGGGGGCCGCATCGAGATACGCGGTTTCGGCAGTTTTTCCCTTCATTTCCGTGCACCTCGCGTGGGCCGTAACCCCAAGACCGGCGCCAGCGTGAAGTTGCATGGCAAGTACGTCCCCCATTTCAAATCCGGTAAAGAGCTGCGCGAACGGGTCAACGACTCCATGTTCGACGCGTCGTCCGGAACCCAAGGCGACGATAAAAGTAACGCCGATGACGCCCCCGGCGAAGCCGTCAACGGCTGATCGCCTTAGCAGGACGATGTGATGCGAAATCTTTACCGTATTTTTCTGATTCTGGTTTTGCTGCTGATCTTTATGGTGGCTTTCCTGTTCGTCACCGCCAACACCCAGCCGGTGACCCTGGCGGTGCCTGTCGCTGACTGGCAGTACCAGGTGACGCTGGGCGCCCTGGTGGTGGTGCTGCTGGCGCTCGGCCTGCTGGCGGGGTTGGTCACCGGCCTCGGCCTGAAAGGACTGCGTGGCCTGTTCGGACCCCGTTCATGAGCGAACCGCTTTGGCTTATTCCGCTGTTCTTTTTCGCCATCGCCACGGGCTTTTTCCTCGGTCGGCGCGAGGGCAAACGCCGCCAGCGCCGGCGCATGGATTCGCTGTCCCAGGAGTATGTCGCCGGCTTGAATTTCCTGCTCAACGAAGAGCCGGACAAGGCGGTGCAGGCGCTGCTCAACAGCCTGGAGGTCAACGACCAGACCCTGGAAACCCACCTCAGCATGGCGCGCCTGTTCCGCAAGCGCGGTGAGTTTGATCGCGCCACGCTGATCCACTCCCACCTTTTGGAGCAAGGGGAACTGCCGCGCGCCACCCAGGAGCAGATTCAACTGGAGCTGGCCGAGGACTATCTCGCCGGCGGTTTGTTCGACCGTGCCGAGGAAGTGCTGCTCGAAATGCTCGATCAGGAGTGCGAGAAGCGCGAGCAGGTGATTCGTCAGCTCACCTATCTCTACGAGCAGGAGCGCGATTGGACCAACGCCATCTCCATGGGCGAGCACCTGGTCAAATCAGAGCCCAAGATCGCCCCGGTGCTGGCCCACTACTGCTGCGAGGAAGCGGAAGCACAGATCGCCCGCAGCGAGCTCAACCCGGCACGCCGTATGCTGCGCCGCGCCCTCGGCTTTGATAAGAACTGCGTTCGTGCCAGTGTCCTGCAGGGGCGCCTGGAAATGCGCGAGGAAGATTGGAACGCGGCGATCGAGGCATTCCGGCGCATCTGGAAACAGGACCCGGACTTTTTCGACGAGGTGCTCACCGAGCTGCGTCAGTGCTTCCAGGCGCTGGAAAAAGAAGAGGATTTTATCCGCATGCTCGCCGACTACAGCGCCGAAACACCCAGTACCGCCCGGGTGTTGCTGCTGTCCGAGCAGCTGCGCGAGCGCTACGGCGACCGCGAGGCCGGGCAGTTCATCGCCGACTACATGCAGGCCAACCCCACCGTGCTCGGTCTGCACCGTCTGATCGACATGAACCTGCAAGGGTCGGCGGAAGGCGAGGCTCGCGAGCACCTGGGCCTGCTCAAAGCCCTCACCGAACGGCTGACCAGCGGTAAAACCGTCTATCAGTGCCGCCGTTGCGGCTTCCAGACCCCGTTGCTGCAGTGGCGCTGCCCCAGCTGCCGCCGCTGGGGCACCATCAAACCCCGCTCCGAAGGAGAGATTAAGCCGTGACCGTCGCCAGCCCCATTATTGTCGCTCTGGATTACCCGCAACCGGACCAGGCGTTGGCGATGGCGGACCGTCTCGACCCGGCAAAGGTGCGGGTGAAGGTGGGCAAGGAACTGTTCACGCGGGGCGGCCCGGAGGTGGTGCGCGCCCTGCACGACAAGGGCTTCCAGGTGTTCCTGGATCTCAAGTTCCACGACATCCCCAACACCGTGGCCGGCGCTGTAAAGGCCGCCGCCGACCTGGGCGTATGGATGGTGAACGTCCATGCCAGTGGCGGCAGCCGCATGATGCTCGCCGCCCGCGAAGCGCTGAGTGGCCATGACCGTCCGCCGCTGTTGACCGCGGTCACGGTGCTGACCAGCCAGGAACGGGCCGACCTGCGGGAAATCGGCATCGACCACGAACCGGAGGACCAGGTACGCCGTCTGGCCGCACTGACCCGGGACAGCGGCCTCGACGGAGTGGTGTGCTCGGCCCGGGAGGCCGCCATGCTGCGCGCCACCTGCGGTGACGATTTCGCCCTGGTGACCCCCGGCATTCGCCCGGCCGGCAGCGCCGGTGACGATCAGCGCCGGGTGGTGACACCGCCCCAGGCCCGCGAATGGGGCGTGGACTTCATGGTGATCGGACGTCCCATCACCCGTGCGGAAAATCCCACGACCGCGGTCGACGATATCCTACAAAGTCTTTCCTGATCAGAGCGCGAAAAGTCACCGCGTTTGCTTACAGCCCCGCCGCACCGTCCCACCTAGAGTAGAACGTCCTAACCCAAACCGATAAGGAGGAAGGACGATGAAGCTCCATGGACGAAAACTGTATCAAACTCTGTTGCTCAGCCTGATGCTGCTTGCCGGCGGCCTGCCCGCCGCCCAGGCCGCCCCCGAAGCGGAAGGCGCCGGCGACGGCACCGCCGCCGTGGACACCACGGTGAGCCTGAACAACGCCGGGGTGGAGGAGTTGCAGACCCTGAAAGGCATCGGCCCCAAGACCGCCGCCTCGATCGTCGCCTGGCGCGACCGGGAGGGGCCCTTTGAATCCGTCGATCAGCTTATGGCGGTGAAGGGCATCGGCGAAATGACGCTATCGCGGATTCGCGACCGGCTGAGTCTCTGAGTGCGGGAGACCTTTAGCGCGGAATGCCGCCTGCTCTTCCGTCATTCCGCTTACCGGCCGTCCTTTCCCCGGGACGGCCGGCTTTTTATGTGCACCTCAGTCAGCGACGGGGAATGGCTGATACCTTGCGGGAGCGGGCTTTCTGGAGAGGTCGGATTCAGCTTGGCCGTTTACTTATTGGGAATTCGCAGCGGTCGGCGATGATGCACTCGCCGCATTTCGGCTTGCGGGCCACGCAGGTGTAGCGGCCGTGCAGGATCAGCCAGTGGTGGCAGTCCCGCTTGAACTCTTCCGGTACCGTCCGCATCAGCC
>JBFJUC010000302.1:0-3278 GCA_041624875.1 Alcanivorax sp. | reverse complement strand
GACGCCACCGCCACCCGGGCCGTGGTGACACGCTGCAACAGCACTCTCATTTCGCCTCCCTCGTTGTCGGCCAAGCCATGGCCCGCGTGTGTGGCCCACGGCCGGTATGTATAATCGCGGTCTAATTATTATATCGATTCCCGACCGCCACGCCGCGGCCGGCCTTTATTCGCATCGGGGAAACATGCCTGAATTCGCCATCACACTGGCCCGCTGGGCGGCCTGGGCGCCAGGCCTGGAGAGCGAGACGGACTGGGCACACTGGGATGGCGAGCCGCCTCAGGGGCCGGCGGTGCCGGATCTGTCCTGGCTGCCGCCCATGCAGCGGCGGCGCCTTCCGGCGCTGGCCCGGGGCGTCTTCCACGTGGCTCGCCAGGCCGGCGGCGACGACGTCGACCGGCTTCCCACCGTGCTCGCCTCCGCCCATGGTGAACTCAGCCGCACCCTGGGTCTGTTGAACAACCTGGCGGAGGGCGAGCCGCTGTCACCGGCGGCCTTCAGTTTGTCGGTGCACAACGCGGTCAGCGGGCAATTGAGCATCGCGCTGGGCAACCGGGCGCCGGCCAGCTGCGTGGCCCTGGCCGGCGACGGCATCAGCACCGCGCTGCTCGAAGCCCAATGCCTGGCCGGCCCCGGCGGCGACGCCCTGGTAGTGATCTACGAAGCGCCGCTGCCGGAACAGTACCGGCCCTATCAGCAAAGCGATGCCTTCCCGTGGGCCCTGGCACTGCGCCTGGGCGCCGGCGGCACCGGCTATCGTCTGAGCCGCCGGGCCGGCAGCGGCGGCCCGGCCAACCAGGGTCCGGCGCTGGCCCGCTTCCTGGCCACCGGCGATGCCGCCCTGACCCTGCGCGGTCCGCGCTCCGACTGGCGGTGGAGCCTGGATGAGTGACAGCGCCCCTCGCTGGTGGCGCCTGATCGGCACCGCCCTCAGTTTTACCGCTTTCGGCCTGGGCGCGCTGGTGCTGGCCGTGCCCATCACGCTCAACCGGCTTTTACCCGGCCCGGCACCCGCCCGGGCACGGCGCGGACAGTATCTGGTACACCGGGCATTCCGCCTGCACCTGTGGCTGATGAAAGCGCTGGGCGTGATGCGCTGCCGGGTGGACGGCGCCGAACGCCTCAACGGCAAGGGCCAGCTGGTGATCGCCAACCATCCCAGTCTGATCGACGTGGTGTGCCTGATCGCCCAGCTGCGCCACACCAACTGCATTGTCAAAGCCCAGCTGTGGCGCAATCCTTTCACCCGGGGCCCGGTCAGCGGCGCCGGCTACATCAGCAATCGGGATTCCGCGCACATGGTCGATGAGGCGGTAGCGTGGCTGCGCGGCGGTGGCACCATGGTGATCTTCCCGGAAGGCACCCGCACCCGGCCTAACACGCCGCCCCGGTTTCAACGCGGCGCCGCCAATATCGCGTTACGCGCCGATTGCCGGCTGACACCGGTGCGGATCCGTTGCACCCCCACCACCCTGACCAAGGCGGAACCCTGGTACCGAATTCCACCGCGCCGCTTCCTTATTCACCTTCGAGTGGGCGAGGATATCGAGTTAGAGCCGTTTCTTGACGACGGCGTTACGCCCATGGCGGTGCGCCGTTTGACCCACTATCTGGAACAGCGATTCACGCAGGAGACCGACGCCCATGAGTGACAACCTGGAACAGGACCTCAAGCAACTGATCATCAGCACCCTGGATCTTGAGGACATTCACAGCGACGACATCGACAGCGAAGCGCCGTTGTTCGGAGACGGCCTGGGTCTGGATTCCATTGATGCCCTGGAACTGGGCCTGGCGGTATCCAAACAATACGATATAAAAATAGATGCGGACGACGAAGCCACCCGCCGCCATTTCGCGAGCGTGCACGCGCTGGCCGATCTGATCCGCGAACACGGATGAACACGATGCAAAGTTACGACGATATTTTCCCTCTGGTCCGCGACATCCTGGTGGAGATGTTCGAACTGGAGCCCGCGCAGATACAGCCGCAAACCCGGCTTTACGAGGACCTGGACATCGACAGCATCGATGCCGTGGACATTGTCGTGAAGCTCAAGGAAGTCACCGGGCGCAAGGTCAAACCCGAGGATTTCAAAACCGTGCGCACCATCGACGATGTGGTCCGCGCGGTACAGAATCTGCTGGAAGAATAGTTTTGCGCCGGACGCTGATCGCGGTACTGGTCGGCGCCACCCTGGCCTACCCGCCGGCGGTGTACTTCGGCCTGCGCCACCTGCCACCGCAGACCCTGGCGGCGGCCCTGGCGGCGCTGATCGGCCTGCGCCTGCTGCTCGACCGCCGTGGCCACTGGCTGCCCGTGGGCGCCGCGCTGCTGGTCTTCAGCCTGGTGGCGGTGCTGCGCGGTGACGCGGTCACGCTGCGCTTTTACCCGGTGCTGGTGAATCTGGCGATGCTGGTACTGTTCGCCACCAGCCTGTACCGTCCGCCGTCGTTGATCGAACGGCTGGCGCGCCTGCGCGAACCGGACCTGCCGCCGGAGGGGGTACGCTACACGCGCCGCGTCACCCAGCTCTGGTGCCTGTTCTTCGTGCTGAATGGCAGCGTGGCGCTGTACACCGCCTTGTTCACCAGCCTGGCGACCTGGACACTGTACAACGGCTTTATCGCCTATCTGTTGATGGGCACCCTGTTCGCCGTCGAGCTGTTGTGCCGAACCCACTTGCGAAAACGCCAGCCCTGATGACGTCCCTGACCCACGACCTGACCGCCCTGTTCCACAGCCTGACGCCGAGCGCACCGGTGGCCTGGCACGCCGGAGCCATGCTGGACGGCGAGCGCCTGCGCCGGGACGTGGCGCAACATACCGCCGCGCTGCAGGCGCACCCGGCCCACGACTGGGCGGTCTTTTATCACCACGGCTACCCGGCCCTGGTCACCCTGCTTGCCCTCTGGCAGGCCGGCAAACGGGCCTGGCTGCCGGGTAACAATCAGCCCGCCACCGGCGCGGCGCTGGCGGCGTACTGCCAGGCGTTCGCCGGCGACTGGCCCAACGCCGAGCCGCTGGATACCGGTGCCCCGGCCCCGCTCGGCGATACCCACCCGGACGCCGAGCTGGTGATCTTCACCTCCGGCTCCAACGGTCTCCCCAAACCCATCTTCAAGCGCTACCGGGAACTGCTCAACGAGCTGAACACGCTGGAAGCCGCGTTCGGTGCCGGGCTCGACGACGCGCTGTTCGTCGGCACCGTCAGCCATCAGCACATCTATGGCCTGCTGTTCCGGCTGCTATGGCCGCTGTCCGCCGGCCGACCTTT
>JBFJUC010000301.1:0-3287 GCA_041624875.1 Alcanivorax sp. | reverse complement strand
GGCCACCACCAGGCCGATGGCGAAGCGGGCGCCCCCGCCGGGCCCGGCGGCGATCAACAGCGGTACCATGGCCAGCACCAGGGCGGCGGTGGTCATTAGCACCGGGCGCAGCCGCACGGCGGCGGCGTGTTCGATGGCGCGGCGCTTACTCATCCCTTCCAGCTGCATCTTGTTGGCGAACTCCACGATCAAAATACCGTGTTTCGAGATCACCCCGATCAATGTGACCAGCCCCACCTGGGTATAGATGTTCAGGGTGGTCAGGCCCAGGCTGACGAAGATCATCGCCCCGCATACCGACATCGGCACCGTGATCAGCATGATGATGGGGTCGCGCCAGGACTCGAACTGGGCGGCCAGCACCAGGTAGATCACGATCAGCGCGAAGAAGAAGGTGACGATCAGATCGCTGCCCTCGTTCTTGAACTGGCGGGACTGGCCCGAATAGTCCACCGAATAGCCGGGCGGCAGCACCTCATCGGCGGCGTTCTCCAGCACGCCCAGCGCTTCGCCCAGGGTGACCCCGGGGCGCTGCACCCCGGAAATGGTCACCGCGTTGAGCTGCTGAAAGCGCTTCAACTGCTGGGGCTGCACGGTCTCTTCAAGGCTGATCACCGTGGCCAGCGGCACCAGGTCGCCCTGGCCGGTGCGCACGTAATACTGCTTAAGCTGCTCCGGCGTCAGGCGGCTGCCTCGCTCCACCTGCGGAATCACCTTGTAGGACCGGTTCTCCAGGGAGAAACGGTTGGCGTAACCGCCGGCCAGCATGGCGCCCAGTTCCTGGGCGAGCTGCTGCATGGTGATGCCCAGGCTGGCCGCTTTCTCCCGGTCGACCAGGATGTTGTAGCGCGGCTTGTCGATCTTCAGATCGGTGTCCATGAAGATGAACTTGTTGCTGGCGCGGGCCTTGTTGAGCACCTCGTTGGCGAATTCCTGCAGGTTCTCGGTGGGCTCGGTGGTGCCGATCACGAACTCCACCGGCAGCGCGCCGCCGGCGGTGGGCAGTGAGGGCGGTACGAACGCCGCCACCTGCAGGCCGGCGATGTTATTGATCTTGCTGGACAGCTCGTTCTTGGCCTCGGCGGTGGTCTGCTCGCGCTCGTTCCAGCTTTTCAGAACGAAGCCCGCCAGCGCGGTGTTGGAGGCGGTGGTGGAGCCGCCGCCGCCGATGCCGTTGAGCAGGAACACATTGTCCACCGACGGCATGGTGTCGGCGATGTCGTTGAATTCGCGGGTGAACGGCTCGAGATAGTCCAGCGTCACATAGGGGTCGGCGGTGGACGAGGTCAACACGAAACCCTGATCTTCCGCCGGCTCCAGTTCGCTGGGCGAGGTCACGAACAGGAAATAGCAGGACACCAGAATCACCACGCCGAACACATAAATCACCGGCAGTTCATTAAGCGCGCCGTGCAGGCGCCGCTCGTAGCTTTTCTCCAGCTTTTCGAAGCGCTGGTTCACCCAACGCTCGAAGCGGTTGCCGGTGCGATCCGGATCATGCGCTTTGAGAATCTTAGCGCACATCATCGGTGACAGCGTCAGCGCCACCACACCGGACAGCAGCACGGCGCCGGCCAGAGAGAACGCGAACTCCACGAACAGGGTGCCGGTGAGGCCGCCCATGAACCCGATCGGCAGGTACACCGCCACCAGCGTGGTGGTCATCGCCACCACCGGCCAGGCCAGCTCCCTGGCGCCCTTGATGGCGGCGTCGAACGGCGACAGGCCCTCTTCCACGTGTCGGTGGATGTTCTCAAGAACAATGATGGCGTCGTCGACCACGATGCCGATGGCCAGCACCATGGCCAGCAGCGTCAACAGGTTGATGGAGAAGCCCATCAACAGCATCAAAAACAGGGCGCCGACCATCGACAGCGGCACTGCGATGGCGGGGATCAATACCGAGCGCAGTGAACCGAGAAACAGGTAGATCACCGCGATCACGATCAGCACTGCTTCGATCAGGGTTTTCACCACCTCGTCGATGGAGTCCTGAATGTATTCGGTGCCGTCATAGGGGATGTCGCCGGCCATGCCTTCGGGCAGTTGCGGGAACACTTCTTGTTCCAGGATGCCGCGCACTTCCTCGATCACGTCCAGGGCATTGGCGTCGGTGGCCACCTCGATGCCCATGAAAGTGGCCTGCTTGCCGTTGAACGTCACTGAAGACTGGTACGACTCGGAGCCCAGCTCCACGTCGGCAACGTCCTCAAGGCGCACGATGGCGTTGTCCTCGGAGCGGATGATCAGCCGCTCGAACTCTTCGGTGGTGTTCAGGTCGGTGGCCGCTTTCAGGTCCAGGGCCACGTTGGAGCCCTTGGTGCCACCCACCGCGGCCAGTACGTTGTTCTGTTGCAGGGCGCCGTACACTTCCGAGGGTGTGATGCCCAGCGCCGCCATTCGCTCCGGCTTCAGCCAGGCGCGCATGGCGAAGGTGCGGTTACCGAGAATGCGCGCGCGCTGCACGCCGTTGACGGTGGCCAGCTTGGGCTGCACTTCGCGCACCAGATAGTCGGTGATTTGATTGTTGCTGAGAATCTCCGAGGAAAACGACAGGTACATGGAGGCGATGCTCTGCCCCACCGCCAGCTCGATGGTGGGGTCCTCCGCTTCCTCGGGCAGCTCGCTGCGCATCTTGTTGACCTTGGCCACGATCTGCGTGAGCGCTTCGTTGGGGTCCTCGCCCAGGCGAATGTAGGCCTGAATCGACGAGGCGCTTTGCAACGAGGTGGAAACCAGATAATCAATGCCGTCGGCGGAGGCGATCTCCTGTTCCAGGGGGGTGGTGATAAAGCCCTGGATCAGGTCGGCGTCGGCGCCAGTGTAGACCGTGGTGACGGTGACCACGGCGTTTTCCAGTTCCGGATACTGCCGCACGTTCAGTTCCGTGGCGGCGCGCAACCCGAGCAAAAAGATAAACAGGCTGACCACCGAGGCCAGCACCGGCTTGCTGATGAAGATGTCCGTGAATTTCATGGCTATCCTCAGCTGTTGCCGGGTGTCGGCGTTGCATCCGCGGAGGGCTGCACATCGTTCTCGATGGTCACGGCGGCGTCATTACGCAGTTTCAGCAGGCCGCTGGTGGCGACCACTTCGCCGGGTTTGAGCCCTTCGATCACCGCCACCAGATCGCCGCGCCGGCGGCCCAGTTTCACGAATCGCTTCTTGACGATCTTGTCGGCGCCGTCCGCTTTTTGGTCACCGTCGGCTTCGCTCTCTTTAGTCTCGCCGGTCTGGCCTTTTTGCGGCGCGTCCTTGAGCACGAACACGGCGTTGCCGTAGGGGGC
>JBFJUC010000300.1:0-3307 GCA_041624875.1 Alcanivorax sp. | reverse complement strand
GAAGTAGTTGATCAGCAGTTCCGGGGCGCCGATAAAGTGCTCCTGACGCAGATCCTCACGCTGGGTGGCCACGCCGGTGGCGCAGTTGTTCAGGTGACAGATACGCAGGTACTTACAGCCCAGCACCACCATCGGCACGGTACCGAAACCGAACGACTCGGCACCCAGAATGGCCGCCTTGATCACGTCCAGACCGGTCTTCAGGCCGCCGTCGGTCTGCAGCCGGATCTTGTCGCGCAGGTCGTTGGCGCGCAGCGCCTGGTGCGCCTCGGACAAACCCAACTCCCAGGGGGAACCGGCATAGCGGATCGAGGTGAGCGGGCTGGCGGCGGTGCCGCCGTCGTAGCCGGAAATGGTGATCAGATCGGCGTAGGCCTTGGCCACGCCGGACGCCACCGTGCCGACACCGGGCTCGGACACCAGCTTCACCGACACCTGCGCCGCCGGGTTGACCTGTTTGAGGTCGAAGATCAGCTGCGCCAGGTCCTCGATGGAATAGATGTCGTGGTGCGGCGGCGGTGAAATCAATGTCACGCCAGGCACCGAGTGGCGCAGACGGGCGATCAAGGCGTTCACCTTGCCGCCGGGCAGCTGGCCGCCCTCGCCGGGCTTGGCGCCCTGGGCCACCTTGATCTGCAGCACTTCCGCGTTGACCAGGTAATGCGGGGTCACGCCGAAACGGCCGGAGGCGATCTGCTTGATCTTGGACACCCGCTCGGTACCGAAACGGGCCGGGTCCTCACCGCCCTCACCGGAGTTGGAGCGCCCGCCCAGGCGGTTCATCGCCGTAGCGATGGCTTCGTGGGCCTCCGGGCTGAGCGCGCCCAGGGACATACCCGCGGAGTCGAAGCGCGGCAGGATGTTTTCAATCGGCTCAACCTGGTCCAGGTCGATCGCCGGCACGTCCTGACGCACGTGCAGCAGGTCTCGCAGGGTGGCGATGGGGCGGTCGTTGACCAGCGCCGCGTACTCTTTGTACGCGTCGTAGTCGCCATCCTGGGTGGCCCGGTGCAGGGCATGGATCACGTCCGGATTGAAGGCGTGATATTCCTTGCCATGGATGTACTTGAGCACACCGCCCGGATCAATCGGCTTGCGTTGCTTCCAGGCGTCCTTGGCAATGATCTTCTGGTCGTTCTCGAAGTCCTCGAAACCGGCGCCTTCGATGCGGCTTTGCACGCCGCGGAAGCACAGGTCCACCACGTCGCTGGCCACGCCCACCGCTTCGAACAGCTGCGCGCCGCGGTAAGAGGTAATGGTGGAAATCCCCATCTTGGAGAGGATCTTCATCAGGCCCTTGTTGATGCCCTTGCGGAAGTTTTTCTGCAGTTCCACCGGGTCACCGATCAGCTCCCCGCTTTTCACCATGTCCGCGATCACGTCGTAGGTGAGGTACGGGTAGACGGCGGTGGCGCCGAAGCCGAACAGCACCGCGAAGTGGTGCGCGTCACGGACGGTGGCGGTTTCCACCACGATGTTGGCGTCGCTGCGCAGACCGCAGGCGGTCAGGTGATGGTGCACCGCGCCGGTGGCCATCAGCGCGTGGATGGTGAGCTGGTCCTGCTGAATGCCATGATCCGACAGCACCAGGATAATATTGCCGTCACGCACCGCCTGGGCGGCCTGCTCGCACAGCGCCTTGACCGCGCTTTCCAGACCCTGGTCGGGCTGGTAGTGCAGCGACAGACGGGCATGGCCGTAGCCCGGCCGGTCGATCTTGAGCAGGTTGGTGAACTTGGAATGGGACAGCACCGGCGTGGACAGAATCGCGCGGTCGGCGTGGTCGGAGGTTTCCTCGAACACGTTCCGCTCCGAACCGACACAGGTTTCCAGGCTCATCACGATCGCTTCGCGGAGCGGGTCGATGGGCGGATTGGTCACCTGCGCGAACTGCTGCCGGAAATAATCGTAGAGCGGGCGCTGGCGCTCACTGAGCACCGCCATGGGGGTGTCGTCACCCATGGAACCGGTGGCTTCCTGGCCGGCTTCCGCCAGCGGCCGGATCACCTGATCACGCTCCTCGAAGCTGATCTGGAAGAACTTCTGATAGCTGAGCAAATCCTGCGGATCGATGTCGTCGGTACGCTCCACCTCATGGTCGTAATTGGCTTCGATGCGCAGCGCGCTTTCCTTGAGCCACTGACGATAGGGGTGACGCACCTTGAGACGGTTATCGATATCGCTGGTGTGCAGCAGCTCGCCTTTCTCAATGTCCACGGCGAGAATCTGACCGGGGCCGACACGGCCCTTGGCGACCACGTCTTCCGGCTGATAGCTGTACACGCCGATCTCGGAGGACAGTGTAATAAAGCCGTTTTTGGTAATCACCCAGCGGGCCGGGCGCAGACCGTTGCGGTCAAGCATACAGACCGCGTGGCGGCCGTCGGTCATCACCAGACCGGCGGGGCCGTCCCACGGCTCCATGTGCATGGAATTATATTCGTAGAAGGCACGCAGGTCCGCGTCCATGGTTTCCACGTTCTGCCAGGCCGGCGGCACCATCATGCGCACCGCGCGGAACAGGTCCATGCCACCGGACACCAGCACTTCCAGCATGTTGTCCATGCTGGAGGAGTCGGAACCTTCGCGGTTGACCAGCGGGCTCAGGTCGCTGAGGTTGGGCAACAGTTCGTTCTCGAACTTGTTCTCCCGCGCCAGCGCCCAGTTACGGTTGCCCTGGATGGTGTTGATCTCGCCGTTGTGAGCCAGGTAGCGGAACGGCTGGGCCAGCGGCCACTGCGGTGAGGTGTTGGTGGAGAACCGCTGGTGGAACACGACGATGGCGGTTTCCATGGTCTCGTCGCTGAGATCCGGATAGAACGCCGGCAGGTCCACCGGCATCATCAGGCCTTTATATGAGACCACCGCCGAGGACAGGGAGCAGACATAAAAGTAGCCGTCCGCTTCGATGCGTTTTTCCGCGTGCCGGCGGGCGAAGAACAAACGCCGGTTAAGCTGATCGTCGCTGTCGCCCTCGGCGGCCACCAGCACCTGGTGAAAGCCGGGCAGGGACTGCTTGGCCAGATCGCCCAGGCAGGACGGATCGGTGGGCACTTCCCGCCACCCCAGTACATTGACGCCCTGGGCTTCCATCTGCTCCTGCAGCACCGCTTTCTGGGCGCGGGCGCGCTCGGCGTCCGGATGGGTGAACACCATCCCCACGGCGTAGGTGTCGGGCAGGTCGATACCCTGCTCGCCGGCCACCTTGCGGAAGAAGGAGTCGGGCTTTTTCAGCAACAGACCGCAGCCGTCACCGGTTTTTCCATCGGCATTAATGCCGCCCCGGTGGGTCATGCAGGTGAGTGCT
>JBFJUC010000299.1:0-3311 GCA_041624875.1 Alcanivorax sp. | reverse complement strand
GTGCCGGTGAACAGCCACTGCAGGTTGTCCACGCCGCCGGCCACGCCCATGGTCTCGCGTACCGGGCGCAGCATGAAATAGCCGGTGAACAGCAGGAAGAACATCAACAGACCGGCCAGCACCGCCGGCGCTTCCCGGTCGTGCAGGTTGAACAAGCGGGCAAAGGTGCTCACGCGGCTACAGGTCCAACGCGATCAGTTCCCGGCTCTGCGCCTCGCTGAGCAACGGCCCGTAACCGGCCTGCAGGTTGTCTCTCTGGTGCTTGGGCTTGCTGGTGGCGGGAATCACCGAGGTCACCGCCGGGTGGCTGATGGCGAACTTGAGGAACATCTGCGCCCAGGATGCGACCCCCACTTCCGGCGCCCAGCCGGGCAGCGGCTTGTCTTTGACCTTGGAGAACAGATCGCCGTCGTCGAAGGCGCGGTTGATCAACACCGCCACGCCCTTGTCACGGGCCAACGGCAATACCGTCTTCGCCGCCTCCGGGGCGTTGATGGAATAATTGATCTGGATAAAATCGAGCGGCTCGCTGCGCAGGATCCGTTCCAGCTCGTCCAGGCCGCGCTGCAAATAGTGGGTCACGCCCACGTACCGGGTCTTACCCTGCTCTTTCAGCTCGCGGGCGTAAGGCAGCTGGGTTTTCCAGTCGCGCAGGTTGTGCACCTGCAGCAGTTCCACCTTATCGGTGCGCAGCGCCTTCAGCGATCCGGCCCACTGCCGCTCGGCCTCGGCGCGGCTGTCGGCGGCGATCTTGGTGGCCAGGAAACACTGGTCCCGCCAGCCGCCCTCTTCCAGCAAGGCGCCCAGCACCTTGTCCGCGCCGCCGTAGTTGGGCGAGGTGTCGAACACGGTGGCGCCGCTGTCGAAGAAGATCGCCATCACGTCCTTGAGCCGCCGGTACTTTTCCGAGCCGATCTCGGCCACGAAGCTGCCGGAGGTACCGGCGCCGATCACCGGGATTTGCTCACCGGTGGCCGGGATGGCGCGGGTGCGCAGGCTTTCGCCGGCGGGCAGCGCCCCTTTGCCGTCCGCCGCCAGTGCCGCGCGGTGGACGCCCAGGGCCAGGCCGGCGCCGGCCCAGAGGCTGGCATTCAAGAAATCACGACGTGAAACCATGGCACGCTCCTTGTCATTCCGATCCGCTACTTTTAAACGTCAGGCTAACCCACTAGACACTGGATAGGCGAAAAAGTATCCACAAAACGTGAACCCCGGAATGTCGAAACAGCGCCCCCCGTGACGACTGTGAGACCACATCCGCCGTTAACAGGAGCGAACATGAAATATCTTTGTCTGGCCTATGAAGCGGAACAGGACCTCAAGTCCCTGAGCCGGGAAGAGTGGCTCGCATTACGCCAGGAAACCCTGGATTATGTGGCGGCGCTGCGCGAGCGCGGCGAGCTGATCGACACCCAGGCCCTGCAACGCCCCGGCCGCGCCAAAGTGGCTCGCGTGCGCGACGGCAAACGCTCAGTGACCGACGGCCCGTTCGCGGAAACCAAGGAACAGATCGGCGGCTACTTCCTGATCGAAGCCCGCGACGAGGAGCACGCGATGGAGATCGCCGCCCACTGGCCGTCCGCCCGCATCGGCGCTATAGAAGTGCGGCCCATCGAGGCCGAGTTGCGCGAACAAGGACGTTACTGAAAGGACCTCACCATGGCCCCTGCCACACCCGATGACATCACCGCGACACCGGCGACCCGCCGCGAATGGCTGGGTCTGGCGGTACTGATGCTGCCCACGGTACTGCTGGCGCTGGATATGACCGTGCTGCATCTGGCCGCGCCGCATCTCAGCGCCGACCTGCGGCCCACCAGCGATCAACTGCTGTGGATTCTGGATATCTACGGCTTCATGATCGCCGGCTTTCTGGTGACCATGGGCACGCTGGGCGACCGCATCGGCCGCCGTAAGCTGCTGCTGGCCGGCGCCAGTGCCTTTGGGCTGGCGTCGGTGATGGCGGCGTTCTCGGAAAGCGCGGAAACACTGATCGCGGCGCGCGCCCTGTTGGGCGTGGCCGGCGCCACCTTGATGCCGTCCACCCTGTCGCTACTGCGTAACATGTTCCAGGTGGAGCGCGAGCGCACCCTGGCGATCACCGTCTGGATGACGGGCTTTATCGTCGGCAGTGCCCTCGGCCCGCTGGTGGGCGGCGCTTTGCTGGAATTCTTCTGGTGGGGCTCGGTGTTTCTTCTGGGCGTGCCGGTGATGCTGCTGTTGTTGCTGTGCGGGCCCTGGCTGCTGCCGGAGTTTCGCGATGAGGACGCCGGACGCCAGGACCTGATCAGCGCCCTGCTGGCGGTGACGATGGTGCTGGCGGTGATCTACGGGCTCAAGGATCTGGCCCGCAACGGCGTGCACGCGACGCCGTTCCTGTCGATGCTGCTGGGCCTGGGCCTGGCCGTTCTTTTCACCCGGCGCCAGCGCCGCCTCAGTGAGCCGATGTTCGACTTGAGCCTGTTCCGCAGCCGCCATTTCAGCACTTCGGTGGCGGCCATGATGCTGACCATTCTGGCGCTGTCCGGCGCCTGGCTGATGGTGTTCCAGTACCTGCAGGGGGTGCTCGGGCTGTCACCGCTGCAGGCGGGCCTTGCCATGCTGCCGCCGGCGGTGGTGCAGACGGCGGCGTCCTTACTGATCCCGGCGGCCACCCGCTACGTGTCGCGCGCGCGACTGGTGAGCAGCGGCCTGCTGCTCGCCGCCGTGGGTCTGGCGGCATTGATGTGGGTCAACGACATCAACGACCTGACCCTGCTGGTGGTGGGTATGACCATCATGGGCATGGGGGTGATGCCGATGATGATCCTCGGCACCGACCTGGTGGTGAGCGCGGCCCCGGCCACCAAGGCGGGCGCCGCCTCCGCCACCTCGGAGACCGCCACCGAGCTGGGCATGGCCTTGGGCATCGCGGTGATCGGCAGCGTCGGCGCGGCGGTGTATCGGCGGCATATGCTGGAGGCGCTGCCCGAGGGGCTCAGCGGCGCCCAGGCTCTGGCCGCCGGCGACACCCTGGGCGGAGCCATCGGCGCCGCCGGGCAATTGCCCCCGGCGCTGGCCACCCAGGTGATGGACGCGGCCCGCGCCGGCTTTAATGCCGCCCTGCACACCAATTCGGCCATTGGCGCGGCGATCGTCGTCGGCACCGCTCTGATGACGGCGCTGTTGCTGCGGGGCCGGCCGGCGAACGGCGCCGCCCCGAGCGGCGCGCCGGAAGCGGTCGAGGAGCAGCCCTAGGGCCTGTTCACACTACTTGCATCGCGCCTGTTGCGGCTAAAAAGCCACCCATCAAGGCGCGAGAAGAGAAGTTT
>JBFJUC010000298.1:0-3321 GCA_041624875.1 Alcanivorax sp. | reverse complement strand
TCGCTGACCTGGCTGAAATCCCAGTGCCCTTCCGCGTCCACCAGGACTTCCATGGCGCGGGCCACGGCCACCTGCTCCTGGTCCGGCTGGGGCGTCACCACCGGCTCGGCGCCGGCCAGAGCGCACCACAGCAACCCCATGCAAACCAGGATATTACGGAACTTTAACAAATCCGGCTCCCCAAAGAGCGATACTTATTATCATGCTTTATCATGTTCCCTAACCGTCGATCCCCGCCACGATCTTCACGTTCGGTTGGGTACATTCTATTGCTATAATCCCGGCCTCCGGCCCGGGGCGCAAGGAGAGCTGTTCTATGGCACGCGCGATCAAAATTTTTCTT
Organism: Alcanivorax sp.; assembly: GCA_041624875.1. Taxonomy (GTDB): domain Bacteria; phylum Pseudomonadota; class Gammaproteobacteria; order Pseudomonadales; family Alcanivoracaceae; genus Alloalcanivorax. Next base: position 2,978 of record JBFJUC010000298.1, on the reverse strand, counting down.
ATCGTCATCGCCGCCCTGGTAGTCCTGCTGGCGGCGACCGTGTTCGTGGTCACCCAGGTGATCGACCCTAACGATTTCAAACCCCAGATCCGTGAGCAGGCCATGACTCAGGCCAACCTGGATCTGGAGATCCCCGGCGACCTGGCCTGGCAGTTCTGGCCGTCGTTGGGCGTCAGCCTGGGCCGCACCGAGGCGCGCATCGCCGGCGAGGAAGAGTTGTTCGCGGGCATCAACAGCGCCAGCGTCGGCGTGGCGGTCTGGCCGCTGCTGTTCGGCCAGGTGGAGATGGACGGCGTCACCCTGGACGGCCTGGAGGTCAACCTGGTGGAAACCGCCGACGGCGCCAACTGGGAAAAAATCGGCCCGCAGGACGGCGCCGAGGAAGACACCGCCGCCACCGAGGAAGAACAGACCGGCGAAAGCGGCGGCATGGACATTCCGCTGACGATCCCCAGCGTCGCCATCACCGACGGCAAGATCCGCTACCGGAACACCACCGACGGCACCGACATCCGCGTCGAGCACTTCAACTTCAACGCCCAGGATGTGAGCCTGGAGGAGCCGTTCCCGATGCAGATGTCCCTGCGCTACCAGGACCAGAGCGACATGCGCGTGGACCTGAACCTGGACACCACCCTGGCCGCCGACCTGGACAACAACCACTTCGTACTCGACCCGATGACCCTGGACGCGGACATCGCCGGCATGACCACCAACCCGATGAGCGTGCATCTCGAGCAGAAGCTGGATGTGAACCTGGATGAAGATCGCGCCCAGATCAGCGACCTGATTCTGGAAGCCGCCGGCACTCGCACCACCGGTAACGCCACCGTCACCGGCCTGACCGGCGAAATGAAAGTGGCGGGCCAGATCAACACCGAGCCGTTCGACGCCAACAAGGCCCTGGAAGCGATCGGCGAGGCACCTATCGCCACCCGTGACGACAATGCGCTCAGCAAGGTGGCCCTGAGCGCCACCCTGGACGGCCCCGCCAACAGCGTCATGGTCAACCCGCTCAAGGTCACTCTGGACAGCAGCACCCTGAGTGGCACCGCCGGCCTTGAAAACCTGGAGACCGGCAAGATCGTGTTCGACCTGAACCTGGACAAGATCACCCTGGACGGCTACCTGCCGCCGGAGAGCGATGAAGCGGAAAGCGACGATCCCAGCGGTGCCGGCGGCGGCACCGGCGGCAAGGAAGGCGGCACCACCCAGCTTTCCGAAGCGGAACTGATCCCGGTGGAGAGCCTGCGCCCGCTGTTGCTCGACGGCAGCCTGAAGATCGGTGAGCTGAACTACGACACCATCAAGGCCACCGACATCCTGTTCGCCGTCAGCGCCAAGGACGGGGTACTGCGCCTGACCAAGGCGTCCGGCAACACCCTGCAAGGCGGCTTCAACGCCAGCGGCCGCCTGGACGTGTCCGGCAACACGCCGCGCATCGCCTTCAGCCAGAAAGTGAGCAGCATGCAGCTGCAGCCGGTGGTCGTCATGGCACTGGACAAGGACCTTGCCAAGGGCCTCTTCTCCATGGACCTGGATTTCAACGCCTCCGGCAACAGCGAGAAAGCCCTGGTCAATTCCGCCAAGGGTAACGCCAGCATGAACCTGGCCGACGGCACTGTGCGCGGCCTGAATCTGTACGGCACCCTGGTGGGCGGCGTGAACGATATGCTGGGCCGCTTCCAGGGTCTCAGCGCGCTGATCCCCAACCAGCAATCCGGCAAGCTGCCGGCGGCACTGTCCGAGGACACCAAGATCATCGATCTGACCACCAAGGCCAGCCTCAGCCAGCAGGTCGCCAACCTGGACAGCCTGGAAGCCAAACTGGAAAAAGGCACGCTGTCCGGCAACGGCTGGATGAACATGCTCACCCAGGAGTTCGACCTGAAAATCGGCATGCAGTCCCCGGAGCTGGGCGGCAGCAAGTACCTGGAAGACGTCACCTGGCCGCTGCGCTGCCAGGGCAGCCTGGCCGGCAGCCCCGCCAAATGGTGCGGCCCGGACAAGGAAGGCTTCGCCAAGATCGCGCAGCAGGCGGCCACTAACGCCGCCAAGGGCAAGCTCAAGGACAAACTCGGTATCGACGCGGAAGGCGACACCACCGAAGAGGTGCTGAAAAACGCCGCCAAGCAAAAGGCCGAAGAAAAAATCAAGGAAGAGATGGGCGACAAGCTCAAGGGGTTCTTCAACCGTTGAGCACCCGCACCACCTTCGGTGACGCCGTGCTGGCCTGGTACGATCAGCACGGCCGTCAGGACCTGCCCTGGCAGCATCCACGCACGCCCTACCGGGTGTGGGTATCGGAAATCATGCTGCAGCAAACCCAGGTCAGCACCGTGATCGGCTACTTCCAGCGCTTCATGGACAGCTTCCCCGACGTGCACGCCCTGGCGGCCGCCGACGCCGACCAGGTGCTGCACCTGTGGACCGGCCTGGGCTACTACGCCCGCGCCCGCAACCTGCACAAGGCCGCCCGGCAACTGGTGGACGAGCACGGCGGCGATTTCCCCGACACCGTGGAAGACGTTGCCACCCTGCCCGGCATCGGCCGCTCCACCGCCGGCGCCATCCTGGCGCAGAGCCGCGGCGTGCGCGCGCCGATTCTGGACGGCAACGTCAAGCGCCTGCTCAGCCGCCTGCACGCGGTGCCCGGCTGGCCCGGCAAAAAGCCGGTGGAGAACCGGCTCTGGGAACTGGCGGAGCACTACACGCCGGAGCGGCGCCTGGCGGACTACACCCAGGCGGTGATGGACCTGGGCGCCACCCTGTGCACCCGGCGGCGGCCGGACTGCCCGAACTGCCCGGTGTCCGGCTGGTGCCAGGCCCGTGCCGACGGCAATCCCCAGGACTACCCGGGCCGCAAGCCGGCCAAAGAGAAGCCGGTGCGCCAGACCCGCATGCTGATCCTGCAGCACCCGGACGGCCGCGTCTGGCTGGAGCCGCGCCCGCCCAGCGGCATCTGGGGCGGCCTGTGG
>JBFJUC010000297.1:0-3339 GCA_041624875.1 Alcanivorax sp. | reverse complement strand
CTCGGGCAGCTCGCCGGTGACGTTCGACGCGCGCCGCCGGCTGAGCAGCATCTGCGCCGCGATCAGCACCGCGAACACGCCGAACAGCCGGGTCAGCGCGGCGCCGGACAACCGGTCCGCGACCACCGCCCCCAGCAGAGCCCCGATCACAATGCCCACCGCCAGCCGCCAGGCCAGCGGCCAGCGCACGAAACCGGCCACGTGGTGGGCGCGCACCGAACTGCCGGCGGTGACGATAATGGTGGCCAGGGAGGTGCCCACCGCCATCTGCGCCACCACCGCATCGTCGAAACCCAGGCCGTGGAACAGGTAAATCAGCGGCGGGACGATCACCACGCCGCCGCCCAGGCCCAGGGCGCCGCCCAGCAGGCCGGCGAACACGCCGATCAGGGCGCAGATCAACAATAGCGTCATTCATGTCCCCTGCTGGAAATGGCGGTTATGCTAGCAGCCCCGTTTTGTTATGTCCCAGGGAACCGGTTAACCATGTGCATTGTGCTCTTCGACTGGCGGCCGGACGCGGCCACGACGCTCTCCGTGGCCGCCAACCGCGACGAATTCCACGCCCGCCCCACCGAGGCGGCGCGCTGGCACGGCGACGTCTTCTGCGGCCTGGATATCCGCGCCGGCGGCACCTGGCTGGGCATCCACCGGGACGGGCGCTTCGCGGTGATCACCAATTTCCGCGAGCCAATCGCCGAACCGGGCGGCGGCGAACGCTCCCGGGGGTTGCTGCCCCAGGCCTTTCTGGAAAGCCGCGACACGCCCGAAACCTTTTGCGCGGCTCTGGCCGATCAACAGCACCACTATGCCGGCTTTAACTTACTGGTCGGTGACCGCCGCACGCTCTGGTACCTGAGCAACCGGGGCGCGCCGCCCCGGCCGGTAACGCCCGGCCTGCACGGCCTCTCCAACGGCTTACTCGACGAGCACTGGCCCAAGGTGGCGCGCGGCAAAGCCAACCTGGACCGCGCCCTGGGACGGGAAACCGGGCTGGAAGGACTCCTGGAAGTGGTCAACGACCGCCACCAGCCGGCGGACTCGGAACTGCCCGACACCGGCGTCAGCCGCGACCTGGAACGCCTGGTCGCACCGGTGTTCATCCAGTCCGAACAATACGGCACCCGCGCCAGCTCGGCGGTGCGGCTGCACCAAGACGGCCAGATCGACATGGCCGAACAGAGCTGGCGGCCCGACGGGCAACACGACGGCCCGGTTCGCTACAGCCGCCCCTTGTAGGAGCGGGCTCAGCCACTCTTGCGGTGGCGGATCAGTTCGCCGAGGCCGGCCTTGGTAAGCTGCAGGTCCACGTAGGAGGCGATCACCTCACCGTTATCCATGGCCAGCACTTCGTTGAGCAAGCGCCGCAGGAAGCCCATGTTGACCTGGCGCACGGCGGCTTTGACGCGCAACAGGTTGGAGGCGTTCATGGACAGGGCGTCGTAACCCATCGCCATGATCAACAGCGCCGAGGCTGGATCACCGGCCATTTCGCCGCATACCGACACCGGCTTACCTTCTTCATGGGCCTGCTCCACCACGTGCAGCAAAGCGTGCAGCACCGCCGGGTGGAACGAGTTATACAAGTCGGAGACCTGACGGTTGTTGCGGTCCACCGCCAGCAGATACTGGGTCAGATCGTTGGTGCCCACCGACAGAAAATCGACCCGCTGGGCCAGCGCCCGCGCCTGGTACACCGAAGCCGGCACTTCGATCATCACGCCCACCGGCGGCATGGCCACATCCACGCCCTCTTCCCGGACTTCCAGCCAGGCGCGGTGGATCAGGTGCTGCGCCTCTTCGGCCTCGAACACGCTGGTGATCATCGGCAGCATAATGCGCAGGTTATCGAACCCCTCGGATGCCTTGAGCATGGCGCGCACCTGAACGATGAAAATCTCCGGGTGGTCCAGGGTCACGCGGATACCGCGCCAGCCCAGGAAGGGGTTGTCTTCCTCGATGGGGAAATAGCTGAGCGCCTTGTCGCCGCCGATATCCAGGGTGCGCATGGTCACCGAATGGGGCGCGAACGCGGACAACTGCTCGCGGTAAATCAGACGCTGCTCCTCTTCCGAAGGGAAGCGATCACGCACCATGAACGGAATTTCCGTACGGTACAGCCCCACGCCCTCGGCGCCACGCTCAATGGAGCGGGCGATGTCGGTCATCAGGCCGGTATTCACCTGCAGACAAATGCGCTGGCCGTCCTCGGTCTGCGCCGGCAGATCGCGCAGCTTTTCCAGCCCCGCCAGCAGATGCTTCTCTTCGGCGATGATATCTTCGAACTGGTCTTTCAGTTCGGCGGTGGCATTGGCGATCACCCGGCCGCGGAAGCCGTCGATGATCAGTTCCTTGCCGTCGAGTTTTTTCAGCGGCAGGTTCTGACAGCCCACCACCGTGGGAATACCCATGGCGCGGGCGACGATGGCCATGTGCGAGTTGCGCGAACCGCGCGTGGTGACGATGCCGGCGAGGCGCTCCTGCGGCATTTCCATCAGCATCGGCGCGGAAATGTCCTCGCCCATCAGGATGCAGGCGTCCGGGAACTCGATCTGCCGCCGGTTACGGCTTTGCAGCTGGCCCAGCACCCGGCGGCCCAGGTCGCGCACGTCGGCGGCCCGTTCCCGCAAATAAGGGTCGTCCATCATCTCGAAGTTGTGCACATGGGCGTCCACCACCATGCGCAGGGCACCCTGGGCCCAGTGCCCTTCGCGGATTTTGGCGACCACCTCGGCGGGCAGGGCGTGGCGATCCAGCATGCGCAGGTAGACGTCGAACAGCGCCTGCTCCTCGGCGCCCAGGCTTTTCTTGGCGCGTTCGGCGAGATCGCGGATTTCCTGGCGCACACGCACCAGGGCCTCGTCGAGCAGGGCGATCTCAGCGTTGACGTCCTCCACTTCCCGGTCCGGCACCGAGGACAGATCGGTTTCCGGGAACAGCAGTACCGCCTGGCCGATGGCCGCGCCGGAGGCGCCGGACTGGCCGTCGTAAATAGTGGGCAGGTTGCCGTGGGCGTCGAGTTGTTCGAACAGGGCGCCGGAGGCATGGGCGTGGGCGATCACCGCCGACAATTGCGCCGAGATGGTGACCAGGAAGGCTTCCTCGCTCTGGTCGAAGCGACGCGCGTCGCGCTGCTGCACCACCAGGATGCCGAGCACATCACCGTGGTGCATCACCGGCACGCCGAGGAAGGCGTGGAAGGGGTCCTCGCCGGTTTCCGCCAGATAATGGAATTTGGGGTGCGAGAAGGCGTCTTCCAGGTTGATCGGCTCCTCGCGCAGACCCACCTGCCCCACCAGACCCTCGGACAGGCCCAGGCTGACCCGGCCGATCGCCTCG
>JBFJUC010000296.1:0-3339 GCA_041624875.1 Alcanivorax sp. | reverse complement strand
CCTGTTTCGGCACCGCGGTGGACGTGGTGGTGGAGGAGCTGCGCATCGAACATTACTTCCCCGCCGACGACGCCACCCGGGCGTTCTTCGAGGAAGCGGGCGGCTTTGATCGCACTGAAGGCCCCGAATCCGTATAATTCCGCTCCCGAATCCACCGGCCACAGGATATCTATGACCGACTTTACCCCCGGCCAACGCTGGCTCAGTGAATCCGAGACCGAACTGGGCCTCGGCCTGATCAAGGAGGTGGATTACCGTCTGGTTACGGTTCTCTACCCGGCCGTGGAAGAAGAGCGGACCTACGCCAAGAACAACGCGCCCCTGTCACGCATTACCTTCGACGAGGGCGACACTCTGACCACCGGCGACGGCCTGGAGCTGGTGGTGCAAAGCGCCGAGGATCACAACGGGCTGATGGTCTACCACGCCCACCCCGCCGGCGAGCCGGACAATGTGCAGCCGGTGCCGGAATCCCTGCTCGGCCATCAATTGCGTCTCAGCGGCGCCCTGGACCGGTTGCTCACCAATCAATTGTCGTCGAACCGCTGGTTTGAACTGCGGCTGTCGGCGCTGCGCGCGCGGGCCCAGCGAGAAGGGTCCGAGATCGAGGGTCTGCGTGGCCCGCGCATCGACCTGATCGGTCATCAGCTGTACATCGCCGACCAGGTGGCGCGGCGCTACGCGCCCCGGGTTTTGCTGGCCGACGAAGTGGGCCTGGGCAAGACCATCGAGGCCGGCCTGATTCTCCATCAACAGCTGCAGACCGGCCGCGCCGGCCGGGTGCTGATCGTGGTGCCGGACGCGCTGGTGCATCAATGGTTCGTGGAGATGGCGCGGCGCTTCAATCTGCGTTTCTCGATCTTTGACGAGGAACGCCTGGAAGCCCTGGGCAAACCCAGCGCGGAAAGCGTCAAGGACATGCTCGCCGATCTGATCGCCGAGGAGCTTGGCGAGGCCGACGCGCCGGAGGTGGTGGACAACCCCTTCCTCTCCGAGCAGTTGATCCTGTGCAGCACCGCCTTTCTGGAAGGCTGTGACATCGACACCCTGGCCGCCGCCGAATGGGACCTGGTGGTGGTCGACGAGGCCCACCATCTGGAGTGGTCCGAGGACGCGCCGTCGGAAGCCTATCAGCGCGTCGAGCGGCTGGCGCGCACCAGCCCGGGCCTGCTGCTGCTCACCGCGACGCCGGAACAGCTGGGCGTGGAGAGCCACTTTGCGCGCCTGCGGCTGCTGGATCCGGACCGCTACCCGAGTCTGGACGCCTTCGTCGAGGAACAGGGCCAGTACCGGGAGGTGGCCGAGCTGGCCGGCGAGCTGCACGACCGGGACACCTGGCCGGCGGCGCTGAAAGACCAGGCCGCCGCCCTGTTGCCCGGCGAAACCGTGGACGAAGCGCATCGCGACACGGTGCTGGCGGAGCTGCTGGACCGCTTCGGCCCGGGCCGCGTGCTGTTCCGTAATACCCGCCACAATATCGCTGGCTTCCCGGCGCGCAAGGTCGAGGGCTATCCCCTGCCTCTGCCCGCCAACTACGAAGTGGACGACGACGAACCGGAGCTGCGCCTGTATCCCGAGGCGGGCTTCCCGGACGACCGCTGGTGCGCCGAGGACCCGCGCGTCAACTGGCTGGAAAAATTCCTCAAGGCGCAGCGCGGCGAGAAAGTGCTGGTGATCTGCGCACGCCGCGACACCGCCATCGATCTGCACGCCTACTGCGGCTACAAGCTGGGCATGAGCGTCGCGGTGTTCCACGAAGGCATGGATTTGATTGAGCGGGACCGGGCCGCGGCCTACTTCGCCGACAGCGAGGATGGCGCCCAGGCGCTGATCTGTTCCGAGATCGGCTCCGAGGGCCGTAACTTCCAGTTCGCCCACCACCTGGTGCTGCTCGACCTGCCGCTGAACCCGGATCTGCTGGAACAGCGCATCGGCCGCCTGGACCGCATCGGCCAGAGCGAAGAGATCCGCATCCACGTGCCCTACTTCGAGAGCCACGGCCAGGAAGTGCTGTTCCACTGGTACCACCAGGGCATGAACGCCTTCGAACAGACCAACCCGGCGGGCCACGAAATCCGCCTGCGCACCCAGGACACCCTGGAGGCGGCGCTGGCCATGCCCGGCGACGCCGACACCCAACAGCGGCTGCTGGAGGCCACCCGCGCCGAGGCCGCGCGCCTGCGCGAGCTGCTGGAAAGCGGCCGCGACCGGCTGCTGGAGCTGGCGTCGTTCGACGCCGAGCGCGCGGAAACCCTCAAGGACACGCTTCGCGAAGCGGACGCCCACAGCCCCTGGCCGTTCCTGGGCCGCCTGTTCGATCACTACGGCGTCGATCAGGAAGACCATTCCGAGCAGGCGTGGATTCTCAAGCCGGGCAATCATATGCGTGAGCCGTTCCCGGAGCTGCCCGACGACGGCGTCACGGTCACCGACGACCGCGCCACCGCCCTGGCCCGGGACGACATGCAGTTCCTCACCTGGGAGCACCCGTTGGTGACCGGCGCCCTGGATATGATCCTCGGCTCCCACCGGGGCAAGGCGTCGGTGAGCCTGCTCAAGAACCCCAAGGTAAAAGCCGGCACCCTGCTGCTGGAAGTCGCCTACACGGTGGAAACCGTGGCCCCCAAACACCTGCAGGCGGACCGCTTTTTGCCGGTGACCACCATCCGCCGGCTGGTGGATGGCCAGGGCCGGGACCTGTCCGCGGCGATCAGCCACGAAGCGCTGTGCAAGCAGTGCCACAAGCTGGAAAAGCCGCTGGCGCGCAAGATCGTCGCCAGCCAGAAGGCGCTGCTGGAACGGCTGCTCAAGGACGACGAAAACAAGGCACGCGGCGAGGCGGACGAGATTATTCAGACCGCGCTGACCGCCATGCGCGAGCAGCAGGACCTGGAGCTGCGCCGCCTGAAAGCGCTGCGGGAAAAGAACCCGCTGGTGCGCGACGAAGAAATCGACTTTCTGGAGCGGCAGACCGCCGCCCTGGAGACCCACTTGCAGGACGCCCGCTACCGCCTGGAAGCGGTGCGGGTGATCGTAGCCGGAGACTAGAATGAGTTATTTGCCCTGTGTGGAAATCGAGCCGCAACAACCCGCCGTGGCCAGCGTGATCTGGCTGCACGGCCTGGGCGCCAGCGGCCACGACTTCGAGCCGGTGGTGCCGGAATTGGGTCTGCCGGCGGACCTGCCGACCCGCTTCGTATTCCCCCACGCGCCGCAAATTCCGGTGACCATCAACGGCGGCATGGTGATGCCGGCCTGGTACGACATTATCGGGCTGGGCGGCGAAGGCCCCACCGATGTCGACGGCATCCGCCGTTCCGCAGACCAGATCGACGCCCT
>JBFJUC010000295.1:0-3350 GCA_041624875.1 Alcanivorax sp. | reverse complement strand
TCCTGAAATGCCCCCGGGGCCAGATAGATCAATGCTGAATCGGCCACAATAAGAATCCTTTACGTCCCTGGAATACTGTCTATCACATTGTTGTTGTCATCGCCCGCATTGTAAAAGGGATTGCAGGCGGGTTCGAGCGGCGACAGCAGCGGCTTCACCTGGCGGCTGTACACCCGGGTGCCGTCCGCGCCGCCGCCGGCGGAGCGCCGCACCCGGCTGACCAGACGGCTGAGATTGCCGGCCACTTCCACGTCCACCATCACCTGGAAGTACTCGCTGGCCACACCCAGCCGGTCACTCAAGGCCTGTTTTTCATCCGCTTCCAGACTGCTGAACGGCTCCTGCTGCATCAGGGTGCCAATGTCCTCGATGGGCTCTTCCTGGCGCAGTGACAGCACCGCCTCGGCGGCACCGGAGCCCGCCAGCGGCCCGAGCACGGCGTCCAGCACCGGCAACGGCGCGGTGTTCACGTTCAGGGCCGTGTCCGTGGGCAAGGCGGTGAACAGCCCCCAGACGGCCGGGTCCGGAAACAGGTCCTGCACCGTAAAACTGCGCAAGGCGCGCAGTTCCGTTTCGTGGGCCACCGGCATATTGGGCGTGCGACTGAGGCGGTATTCCGCGTCCTCGGCGCCCTCAACGGCGTCAACGATATTGTTGCTGTCGATCCAGTCCGTCATCTCGTTGGCGAGGATGCTGGCCTTGGCCGGGTCCGGCAGGGTCTGCTGCAGCAGCCGCTGCAGCATGTCCCGGGCCTGATCGTCGCGGGTGAAACCGGCGCCATTGGCTTCCACCAGCCAGTTCAGGTTAAAGCGGCCCTGCAGGTCCTGAACGCTGGCGCTGAGGATGGCGTCTTCGTAGGGCGTGGGCGTCAACTGCACGGCCCACTGCTCTTCGACGCATTCGTCCAGTTGCTGGCTGGTGCGGCGGTCTTCGTCGAGGTCGTCGATCAGCCCCTGCACCGCCACCACTTCGGCGGCCATGGCGTACTGGTAGCGTTTGTCCCACTCAAGCAGGTTCTCGGTGCGCACCCGGAAGCGGTCCTGACGGAACATCACCTCGGTGGTCACCGCCGCCAGAATCGCGAACAGCATCAGCACAATGATCAGCGCCATGCCCTGCTGGCGGCGCCGACCGCCACTGCGCGGGTGTACGATCAGGACGCCCATGGGTTCACCACGGTGCGGAAATAACGATGCAGGCGCTGGCCGTTTTCCATTTCGATGTCGATTTCCACGCTTTTCGGCAGCCGCTGCTGCCACACCGGCGTATTGGCCAGGGCCGGCTCGGGCCAGAATTCCAGCCAGCCCACTTCGCCGGTTTGCGCCTGATCCAGGTAGCGCACCGTGAAGTCGGCGACGCCATCGAGTAGCACGTCTTCCTGGAATTCGGTGGCCACGTTGGTGTCCAGCACCGGCCAGTAACGCCGATACAGCTTTTCATCCTCGAAGGCGTACACCACGCGCTGCATTTCGCTGCGGCGGCGCAACGCGAAGGGGTTGGCCCAGCCCAGGCGGGTGAATTCCACGTAGTTGTCGTTGCCGATCAGGGCCGGTTGCGGGTCGCCGTAGGGGTCGCGTACCGGGCGCGCGATCATCTGTTCGAAATCCAGGGTCAGGTAAGTCACCGCGCGCTGGGCGTCTTCCAGTTCCGCGGCGCCTTCGCTGAGGGTGTCCCGGTTGTTCATGGCGCTGCTGAGAAACTCCACCGCTACCACGTACATTAGCGCGAAGATGGCGATGGTGATCAGCATTTCCAGCAGGGTGAAACCCGGCTGCCGTGCTCTGGAATCGCGCATCAGCCCCCCGTCAGGTCCTGGCCGCCGCCGGCGTCACCGCCACCGCCCTGCTGGCCGCCAGTGAAGGACTGCCCTTCCTGGGCGGGCTTGCCGATCAGGCTGGCCAGTTCGTAGACCAGCCCGCCCTGATCGTCGTCGCGCATTTCGCCGACTTCGATATCGACCCGGCGGGTGTCCGGGTAGGGCCCGGCACTGATAGTGGTGCGCACCCACCATTCCCGGTCGCCCCGCGTCACCTGGTCGTCATTGGTGCCGGTATTCGGCCATTGCTGATAGACCTGCATTTCCACCAGCTTGTCGGCGGCCACCAGATAGGCCTGGCGGGTGTCGTCGATATTGCGGTAGGCCACGGCGCTGGCGCCCAGCGTCTGGCCGAGGGTGACCATGGCCAGCGCCAGCACCGCCACCGCGAGCACCACCTCCACCAACGTGAAGCCCGCCTGGCTGTTTTGACGGCCGCGCGAGGTCATGGTCAATCCTCCAGAAAATCGTCATCGATCAGGCTGTCGTCCGGCTTTTCATCCGGCGCGGTCAGCGCCTCTTCTTCTTCGTCCCGGTCCGGGTCTCGCACTTTGCCGAGGGCGCTCATCTGGCGACGCGTCTCCAGATCCAGATCCTGCCGGGAGCGCACCGTGAAGGTGATCGGCGTGGTTTCACCGCTGGGGAAAAAGAACACCTGGGGCAACGTCTCGCCGTCTTCTTCCCCATCGTCCCGTTCGTCTTCCGATTCGTCACGGTCCTCGCTCAGCAGACCCTCGCCGCCGCCAAACGGATCGTCGCTGACCAGTTGTTCGGCGGCGTCCTGCAGGGACACCCGTTCTTCCTGATCGTTGTCGGGCAGGTCGTCGTACTGCCAGGTCAGTTCCAGGCTCTCCGGCAGACGGTTGGCCTGCAGGCCGTTGCCCTGGGCCGGCACGAAGGCCCGCTCGCCGACATCGTAAGTCAACGGCGTCCAGCCCTGCTCGGTAACCCGCAACGCCATCAGCCGCCCGGAAAACAGGCTCTGCTCGTTGAGCATGGTGAGGGTGTCGGCGAGGCTGGCGCTTTCGCTGTCCAGCTGACGCTGATCGTCGACCCACACCGGTACCACCAGCACCGCCAGGGACAACATCGCCACCAGCCCCACCACCACCAGGATTTCCAGCAGGGTGAAGCCACCTTGGCGGCGGCCGCGTGGCGTGACGTCAGGCCCGGCCCGCCACATCAGTTGTCGCGATCGCGCCAGCTGATGTCCGCGTCGGTGCCCTCGCCGCCTTCAGCGCCATCGGCACCCAGCGAGTAGAGATCGAAGGGACCGTCCACGCCGGGGCTGATGTACACGTACTCATTACCCCAGGGATCTTCCGGCACGCTCGGCAGGTAACCGCCCTCGGGCCATTTGCGCGCCGACGCGGAGCGCTCCACCAGGGCATTAATGCCCTCTTCCGTGGACGGGTAAGTGCCGTTGTTGAATTTATACATATCAAGCTGCTGGACCACCCGCGACATATTGGTCTTGGCGATGTCCACCTTGGCCTGTTCCCCCTGCCCGATCACATTGGGCACGATCATCGCG
>JBFJUC010000294.1:0-3358 GCA_041624875.1 Alcanivorax sp. | reverse complement strand
GGCAGGCGCGGCTCCGCCACCGAGGTGCGGCTGCCGGTCCAGGTGGTGACGTCACCCTGGCGCTGGATCACCCATTCGCTGACCTGGCGGCGGAAATCCGGGTTCACCGACAGGGTCACGCCGCCGGCCTGGCGCACCGCCGCCACCAGAGCATTGGTGACCGCCTGTTCCGGGTTGTCGCCGTAGCCGCGGGCGCTGACCTCGCGGGTCTGTGCCGCCGAGGCGGTGCCGGCGGCCAGCGCCGCCATCAGCACGAGCAAACAAAAACGCTTGAACATGGTTCCTCTCCCTGGTGCCAGGGTGTTCAGAAGCCGAACAGGCTGCGTTTGCGGGTCTTGCGGATTTCCTTCTCGCCGGACCACTCAATAATGCCGCTCTGGATGTTCAGCAGTTTCAGGGTGAACTTGTAGTAGACATCCTTGGTGCTGTCGTCGCGCTTCACGATCGAGGACAGGTTGCCGTAGAGCATGAACTCGGCGCCGATCTGGCGGCCCATCTGGGCGGCGCTGGCCTGGTCCACCATGCCGGAATCCTGCTGGTACTCGAGTTGTTCGCGCACCCGGTCGACCACGGACATATCCACGAAGCGGAACTTGCCGGAGTTGATCAGCTTGGACTGGATGGTGTCGGTGACGGACTCGGTGTCGATGTGCTCGCTGGTCTTGTTCTTGATGCGATCAACGAACAGTACCGGGCGGCGGTCGCGGGTCATTTCCACGATCGGCGGGAACACCATCATGTCGTCCACCATCTTGGTGGCGATCATCTGCAGATCGGTGGAGCCGAAATCGGCGGTCACCGTTTCACGGGCCTGGGCGTCGCCGTAATCCACCCGGGACGCACAGCCGGAAAGCACCAGCGCCATAGCCAGGGCGAGCAGTGAAAATACGCGAACCATGTGTTTCTCCTTAAGGAACCTGAATGGCGTCCGGGGCGTTATTCGCGCACCCAGATTTCATAACGGACGGCGCTGGGGTTGGGGGCCACCGCCTGGACATTGTTCTGGCTGCGACCGGCCATCACCAGTTGCCGCCAGGGTTGGGATTCCGGAGCCACTTCGAACCCGTCCCGATCAAACCATTTGATCTTGTATTGGAAATCCAGTTCAAATTTCCAGCCGTTTTCCAACGTCGCCTACACGAACAGCAGGTCGCCGACCTGTTTATCCCGCAGGGCTTCCACCGCCAGGCGGTTGGCCAGGGTGCTGTTGTTGGAATACAGGCGCGGTTCGCCGTCGTCGCCGGGGCGGGCCATATTACTGGCGGAACAGCCCGCCAGGACCACCGCCAGCAGTACGGCGGCCAGAGCGGTAAAAGGAGCTTTCATAACGGGCCCTCCTGAACGGGTAACACGCGGGTTATAAGGCGGCCGGGGGTGGCCACCACGTGAATCACGGTCACGCCCTGTTCCACCACGGGAACCGTCAAACTAGCACCGCCACCGGGTGCGCTCAACTCAAGGCGGTGCTCGCCGGGCGGCAGCATCAGGCGGGTGGCCTGGGCGTAGGCGGGCAGGCTCAACCAACTGCGCAGATCGGCCTGTTCGCTGACCACGTTGAAAATCTGCGTGAGGATGGCACCCACCGGACCGAAATCGTCGTTAGCTTTCTTCTGCAGATTGTACTTGGTGGTGGCGCGCAGCGTCTGCCGCACCAGCAAGCCCGGCAGTTGCTCGCGCAAATGGCGCGCGGCCAGGCCGCCGACGTCGGTGAGCACCTCGGTGCGCGCCGTTTCACCGCCATCGTTGACGGAAACGATAAGCGTCGCCGGACGCGGCTTGTCGGCGGCGCTGTAGGTCGGGAAGGCCACCGCGAACAGGCCGTGGGGGGTGGGGATCGGCAGGCTCAGCTCACGGCGGGCGGGCACCAGACCCTGCTCGTAGACCACCGCCACCAGACCCTTGCCGCGCGCCACCCGACCATCCTGGGCACGGGACAAACGCGCCACGTCTTCCTGCAGCATGGCCGAATCCGGATGGATCTCCAGGGCCTTTTTATAGTCCACCAGGGCGTCGTTGTATTCGCCATGGGCTTCCCAGAACAGGGCCGAGAGATAGAAGGTCCAGGCGTTCTGGAAGCTCGCTTTAACCTCGCCGGCGGCGGCGTCCAGGCCGGCGAACGGGTTGTCGAAGCTTTCCGGTGTCACGCCCTCTTCCCGCGCCGCCTGTTGAGCGTCGGCGATCTCTTCGTCACGGCGGTTGGCCGCCACTCGCTGCTCGTTGGCGGCGGCGCGCAGTTCCACGGCGGTGGCGGTGACGTCGTTTTGGCGCCAGTAGTTCAGCGCCTGATAAGCGTGCGCGAAAATCCGTTCGTAATCCGGCGCCACATAGGGGCGGGCGTTGTCATTGACGAGCAGCGCGCCGGTATTGCCGACCAGGCTGGATGCGCGCAGCCGGGCGGCGGCGTCCGCTTCGTCGTAATGACCGAAGACACGACGGAAGGCGCTTTCACTGTCGTCGACGCGGCCACCCAGTTGGCGCACCCGGCCCAGCTCCTGCAGATAGAGCACGCCGTCACGGCTATCGGCGCCTTTTTTCAGCAAGGGGTCGGGCCCGCCATCCGCCATATCGGCGGTCCAGGTACGCGCCTGGGACGGGTAGGGCTGGAACAGGGAACGCGTGGCGCAGCCGCTCAAAAGCACCATCGCCAGCAGCAGCACGACGCCGTTCCTGACCAGCGAGTATCCTGGCGGGCTTGCTCTCATAGACCGCGGCGCCATAAAAAACCGGAGCGGGCAAGGTAGCCCGGCTCCGGCTTATTGTCGAGCTAGAACAAAACGCGAGTGCGGATGGTGCCTTCGATGGTGCGCAATTTTTCCAGGGCCAGCTGGCTGTAGCCCTTGTTCACGTCGATCACCACGTAGCCGATGTCTTCATTGGTCTGCAGGTACTGGCCGCAGATATTAATGTCGTTCTCGGAGAAAACCGTGTTGATCTGGGTGAGGATGCCGGGAATATTGCGGTGGATATGCAGCAGGCGGTGCATATCCGGGTGTGACGGCAGGGCCACCTCCGGGAAGTTCACCGCGCTCAAGGTGGAACCGTTATCCGAGTAGCGAATCAGCTTCTCGGACACTTCGGTGCCGATGTTTTCCTGCGCCTCATGGGTGGAACCACCGATGTGCGGGGTCAGGATCACATTGTCGAATTCGCGCAGCGGGCTGATGAACTCGTCGTCGTTGCCCTTGGGCTCTTCCGGGAACACGTCGATGGCGGCGCCAAGCAGATGCTTGTCGTGCAGCGCCGCAGCCAGTGCTTCGATGTCGACCACCTTGCCCCGGGCGTAGTTGATCAGATAGCTCTTGGGCTTCATGGCGCGAATCTGCTCTTCGCGGATCATCCAGCGGGTGGCGGCGGTGTC
>JBFJUC010000293.1:0-3371 GCA_041624875.1 Alcanivorax sp. | reverse complement strand
CGCACCAGCTTGGAATTCTGCTGCATCAAAACCTTTCCTCTTGAAATTCAGAGACTTACAGAAGGCGGAACAGGCGTCGAAAAGACGGCGACGGCAAAAAAGGGATGTGCATTCTACACTTTGCGCCGATCAGCCACAAACAGGAAGACGGCACCGTCCTGACCGCACAGTGCCGGTTGGACAGCGCCGCGGGCAACCCTAACGCAATTCTTTGCGTATTGAGGCCATATCCCGCGGGAAGGGGCCGCCGCCCCGCAGCGCCTCGGGCAGCTCGTCCCGGGCCGCCAAAGCCGCATCACGGCTGGCATAGGGCCCCGCCAGCACCAGATAGACCTGCTCGTCACCCCGTTCCGCCCGGTAGTAGGCGCCGTTACGGTCGATCTGGTCAAGTACCCCGCGCGCACCGTCTTCCCGTCCGGTGGCCACCAGTTGCAGGAACCAATCACCGTCGTCGCGGGTGGCCAGCCAGTCTTCCTGCTGATAGCCGAGACGGGCGTCCAGCCCGGACAGTTGCGGCTCGCCACCGGATACGGTGCCCGGCGTTTCTTCTTGCGTCGTTTCGGCGGGCTCCGGGTTGGTCTGGGCGCGCGGCTCGGAAGGCGCCGCCTGGTCACCGGCGGGCTCAGGCGCTTCCGGCGCCGGCGGCGTGCGAGCCTCTTCCGGTGCCGGCCCGGCTTCTTCCTGTTCCGGCTCGTTTTCCGCGTCTTCGAAGGTGCGGGCAGAATCGTGGTATTCCGCCAGGGCGCGGCGGGTGCTCTCCGGATCGATCGGTTCGCCGCTCTCCGCCTCACCCTCGCTTTCGGCGGTTTGCGGGGCCGGTTCCGCCGGAGCCTGCGCTTGCGCCACCGGCGCCTTAGGCAAATCCAGGCTCACCACCTGGTCCTGATCGGCGTCGTCGTCGCCGCCGCTGGCCAGCCACAGCACCAGCACCACCAGCACCAGCGCGCCCACCGCCAGGCCGTGCCGCCAGGGCACCGGCTTGTTGGTCAGGCCGCCACCGCCGCCGGCTTTCGCCTCCAACATCGGCAGCAGCGCCGCGATGCGGCCGTCACTGTCTTCGCTCAAGCTCTGGGCTTCCTGGTCGTCCAGCGCCAGCGCGAAGCCCTGATCGGCGAACACGGCCACGTCATCCGCGTCCAACGGCGGCAGCACCAACACATCCTCCACGTTCAGCCCGGCGTCACGCAGGTGCTCGGCGCTGCCCGGCTCGCCGCCGAACACATAGGTGAGGCGCTGCCCCAGCTTGGTCTTCAGGGACGCCATGGTGGCCAGGGCCTCGGAGGCCGCCAGGTGGGCGTTATCCACCACGATCACCAGACTGGTGTCCGCCAGCGTCTGCTTCAGGGTGTCGGCCAGGTCGGCGCGCTCGATGTCGAAGTGCACCAGCATGGCGTCCACCACCGCGTTGGCGCCCAGGTCCTCGGCGCCGTCCAGGCGGATCAGTTCGAAGTCCCCCACCAGAGACATGGACAACATGCCCAGCAGGGTGGAAACGCCGCTGCCGACCTCGCCTTCCAGCACCGTGGTGGCGCCGTCATGGGCGTGGCCGTTCAGGGCGTCAAGAAGGTCGCCGCGCTCGGCGCCCTCGTAGAAAAAATCCTCATCTCTCACAAAAGGCCTCGAGCGTTCGCGTCAATGCGTTCGTGTCGTATTCGCCTGTGACCAGGGCGTCGCCGATTTGGTTCAGCAACACCAGCCGCAGACGGCCATTCTGTACTTTTTTATCCAGCGCCATAAGCTCGCTGAAATCCGCCCGCGCCATCCCTTCCGGCGCGGTCACCGGCAACGTCCAGGCCGCCAGACTGTCTCTGACCCGGTCCAGATCGGCCTGGTTCAGCCAGCCCAGCTCCAGGGACATACGCGCCGCCATCACCATGCCGGCGGCAACCGCCTCACCATGCAACCAGTCCCGGTAGCCGGTAAAGGTTTCCATGGCATGCCCGAAGGTGTGTCCCAGGTTGAGCAGGGCGCGGTTGCCCTGCTCGGTTTCATCGGCGGCCACCACGTCGGCCTTGTTACGGCAGCTGCGCAGGATCGCTTCCGCCACCGGCGCCTTCTCGCGGGCGGCCAATGCGGCCTGGTTGTCCAGCAGCCACTGGAAGATGCGCGGAGCGCGGATCAGACCGTTCTTGATCACCTCCGCCATGCCGGCGGCGAATTCCCGCTCCGGCAGGGTATCGAGCACGGCGGTGTCGATCACCACCGCGCGCGGCTGATGGAAGGCGCCGATCATGTTCTTGCCGCGCGGATGGTTCACGGCGGTCTTGCCGCCCACCGAGGAATCCACCTGCGCCAGCAGCGTGGTGGGCACCTGGATAAAATCCACGCCGCGCTGATAGCAGGCGGCGGCGAAGCCCACCATATCGCCGATCACGCCACCGCCCAACGCCACCAGCGTGGTGGTGCGGGAATGCCGGTGGGCCATCAGGGCGTCGAAAATACGCTCCAGGGTGGCCAGCGTTTTATGCTGCTCGCCGTCCGGGAGGATCAAGGTGTCGCACTGCAGGTCGGCCAGCCCCTTGGTGACCGCCTCCAGATAAAGCGGGGCGACGGTCTCGTTGCTGACCACCATCACCTGATTGCCACGCACGTGGCGGCGAATCAGGTCCTGCCCGAGCAGGCCATGGTCGATGTAAATGGGGTAGCTGCGTTCGGCCAGCGACACATCAAGCTTCTGCATACAGCCTCGTAAAGCGGAGTGGGGGTGCGGGCATTATCGGCTGGCGTGGTCGGCCAGACAACCGAGTACCTGATCGGTCACTTTCTTGAGGTTACCGGATGCGGTGGAGACCACGCCGTGCGCCACGTCCCGGTAAAGCGGATCGCGCTCCTGGAACAGCGCCTGAAGACGGGCCTCCGGATCGCTGGTTTGCAGCAAGGGCCGGTTGCGGTCGTTGCGGGTTCGAGCCAGTTGCACATCCACCGGCGTCCACAGATAGACCACGCAGCCGCGCTCATGAAGGTGGCGCCGGTTCTCTTCCTGGGTGACCACGCCGCCGCCGGTCGCCAGAACGATGCCCGCCATGCCGGTGAGCTCGTCGATCACGTCGCGTTCGCGACGCCGAAATCCTTCCTCGCCTTCCATATCGAAGATCCAGGGGATATCGGCACCGGTCTTCTCTTCGATCACGCGGTCGGAATCGTAGAACGGGCGGCCCAGAACCTGGGCGAGGTGTCGGCCCAGGGTGCTTTTACCCGCACCCATGGGCCCGACCAGATAGAGAGAGGTTGAATCCTTTGGGTTCACCGACTAGCCATTGCGTCTTTCACCAGGCGAGGCGTGATAAAGATCAGCAGTTCCTGCTTGTTATCACGGTTCACCTTCTTGCGGAACAGGGCGCCCAACCAGGGGATATCACCCAGGAAGGGGG
>JBFJUC010000292.1:0-3388 GCA_041624875.1 Alcanivorax sp. | reverse complement strand
CGGCGCCGTGCCCCGCGACAGCCACGACCTGTCCACCCTGCGCACGCTCTACTCCACCGGCTCGCCGCTGCTGCACGAGAGCTACGACTTCCTCTACGAGAAGGTCAAACCGGACCTGCTGGTGAGCTCGATTTCCGGCGGCACCGATATTATTTCCTGCTTCGCCTTGGGCAGCCCGCTGGTGCCGGTGTACCGGGGTGAACTGCAGTGCCTGGGCCTGGGTCTGGACGTGGCGGTCTACAACGACGACGGCGAGCCGGTGGTCGGCGAAAAAGGCGAGCTGGTATGCCGCGCGCCCTTCCCCGCCTGCCCGGTGGCGTTCTGGAACGACCCGGACGAAGAACGCTTCCACGGCGCCTACTTCGATCGTTTCGACTCTCCTGATAAAGAACAGGTCTGGGCCCACGGCGACTACGCCGAGATCGTCGCCCATGACGGCCACGACGGCCTGGTGATCCACGGGCGCTCCGACGCCGTGCTCAACCCGGGCGGCGTGCGCATCGGCACCGCCGAAATCTACCGCCAGGTGGAAACCCTGGAAGAGATCCGCGAGGCCATCGTGGTCGGTCAGCAGTACGACGGCGACGTGCGCGTGGTGCTGTTCGTGGTACCCGCCGAAGGCGTGGCCCTGACCGACGAACTGCAGAAAAAAATCCGCACCACGATTCGTGCCGGCGCCAGCCCGCGCCATGTGCCGGCGGTGATTCTCACCGTGCCGGAGATCCCGCGCACGGTGAGCGGCAAGATCGTCGAGCTGGCGGTGCGCGACGTGGTGCACGGCCGCGAGGTGCGCAACCGCAACGCCCTGGCCAACCCGGACGCGCTCGCCCACTTCGGCGACCGGCCCGAGCTGGCCTGATCATGACGGGCCGGGCGCTGCTGCTGGCGCTGTTCTGGCTACTGGCCGGCACCGCGCAAGGCGCGGTGGTGACTTTCCGGGGCGACGCCCTGGAAGACTTCAACGGGCTGCGCACCGACCGTCTGGAAGTGGCCGCCTACCGGGACGGCGAACTGCGCAGCGTCCGTCACCAGTGGTTGGCCTGGTCGCAACGCGGATGGCCCTACTTCAGTGAGGACGACGACAGCCGCCGGGCCGGGGAAACCAACCGGGTGGGCCCCCGTGACCGACTGCTGGTGGACGACGCCGACGGCGGCGAGCGCCTGCTTTCACCCGGCGAGGAGGTGATCGGGGAACTGGCGCTCGACGACGGCGGCCAGGCGTCCTATTTCTACGTGCTGACGCGACCGCCGTTCCAGGGTTTCACGCCCCCGGTGACACTGGAGCGCGACGACGACGGCGACCCACTCAGTCTGCGCACCGCGGACTACCGATTGGCGTTTCTGGACGGCAACCTGTTCCAGTGGGGCGATTTCAGCTACCGACATTACCGCGCGCCGGACGGCAACCCACAACAGACCCTGCTGGACAGCCTGAAGCTGCGCCTCAGCGCCGGGGTGTTCAGCGAGGACGCGCGCCTTACGCTCACCAACGAAAACCTGGACCCACAGATTCAGCAGATCATAGAGGGCCCGCTGGCGACCCTGGTGTATGCCACCACCCGGGTGCGCGTGGCCGGCCTGCGCGTGCTCACCGTGCACAACCATTTCGTGCTGATGGAAGACCGGCTTGCCATCCACAGCCGTTTCGCGTTGCCCGGCATCGCCGCCACCGTGCTGCGCGATCCCCGTGCCCGCGTAAGCGTCGACGGCCATGATCTTCAGGGCGCCCGTCTGCGCACCAGCTGGACCGGCGAGCGGGAAGCGGTGGTGGACGGCCGGCTTTCGGACACCGAGCGGGCCATGCTGCGCCGCCCGGTGCCGGCGGAAAACTGGCTGCGTTTCGATACCGGGCGGGGCTTCGCCCTGCTCGCCCGGCTGCACTTCGCGGAAGGTTTCGATACCGGTGCCCGGCTGATTTATCAGGACGACCCGGACCTGGAGGAAACCCCGGAACGGTTCCCCGGCCAGCACCCCAACGTGGGCTTCGAGATGGACCGGATTCCGTTCGGCGAGAACTTTTACTTCCTGGCGGAGCTTTACTTTTCCGACAAGAACTATGTTTCCGAAGACTGAATCGCCACCAGCGCCTCGCGCAGCGGCGCCGGTATCGACACCGGCCGGCCGCTGTCGCGATCCACGAAGACATGCACCACGAAGCCCAACGCTTTGGCGGCGCCCTCCTCGCCGCTCTCATTGTCTGAAAACAACGCCAGCCCATAACGTACCGAGCTGTTGCCCAGCTTGTCCACGCGCAGGCCGATGGTGAGCGCGTCCGGGTAGGCGGCGGCCTCGAAATAATCACAGCCGGAGCTCACCACGTAGGCGATCACGTCGCCGTTATGGATATCCAGCCCGCCCTGGTCGATCAGATAGCGGTTGATGGTGGAATCGAAGTAGCTGTAGTACATGACGTTGTTAATGTGGCCGTAAACGTCATTGTCCGCCCAGCGGCTGTCCACCGGGCACAGATAGCCGAACGCCTCGCGCCCGGGCCGTTGTTTCGCCTGCGCGGATTGGCTGTTGGCGTCACTCATAGCTGCTCCTTCGATCAATACGGACAAGGCCGGCAATGATAACCTAGGGCGTCTTGAATGACTCCCCAGCGACCCACAAGGAGAACACCATGGCCCCAGGCCTGTCGCGGTCCTTGCCGGTGCTTGTACCGGCACTTGGCGCCCTGCTCCTGCTCAGCGGCTGCGTGTCGGTGGCCCAGCGGGATTATCAACCGGCGCCCAACCCGATACCCAGGGATATCCGACACTATCAATTGAGCATCGACCCGCCGTTACCGGCGGATCAGGTGCGTATCGAGGTGGTGTACCGCGCCGAGGGAGAGGCCTGCCCGGTGTCCCAGGCGGGCACCCAGTTCCGCCCTGAACGCCAGGGCCAGGGACTGAGTTTTCAGGTACCGCTGGATATGTTCCGCAACCAGGACGGCTGCAAGTGGCTGCCCAACCAGCTGTGGATCGCGCTGCAGGCTGGCGGCAACTACAACACCCGCTTCAGCGTGCCGCTGGCGCTGGGCCGCCAGATGCGCTGGTGTCGGCTCAACCCGGAACACGGCGCCTGTATGGCCCGCGAAAGCGACATCCGCCGCTTTAAAATACCCGGTGGCGTGCACCGGGTGGTGGTCATGCAAGGCCGTTAAGCTCAGGCCATGCGTTCGGCGATGCGCGTGGCCAGGGCGTACACCGTCACCTGGGGGTTCACGATGATCGAGGTGGGCAGCAGACTGGCGTCCGCCACATAGAGCCCTTTCACGTCATGGGTTTCGCCGTCCGAGTTGACCACGCTGGTGTCCGGGTCGGCGCCCATGCGGCAACTGCCCTGCGGGTGATAGCTCACCATGCGCAGGTGCTGGGGCTGGTTTTCAAGCCCTTCCACGGCG
>JBFJUC010000291.1:0-3388 GCA_041624875.1 Alcanivorax sp. | reverse complement strand
CCCGGCTGATGATCTGCGATGGAGCATTACGGTACTGTTCCACGCGGGTGTTCACAACCTCCACGTTGGAAAGCCCCAATTCCCGGCGGGCGTGGCGCACGAAGCGGGTTTTCTTGCCGTTGCTGTCGAGCAGCACGAACCGCAGATCCGGTCGGGCGATGGCCAGCGGGATGCCGGGCAGGCCGGCGCCGGTGCCCACGTCCAGGGTGTCGCGGTCGTCCAGGTGCGCCAGCACCGACAGCGAGTCCAGCAGATGGCGCTGGATCATCTCGCCCGGGTCGCGCACCGCGGTGAGGTTATAGGCGCGGTTCCATTTCACCAGCAGGTCGCGGTACGCCAGCAGCGTCTGCTGCTGGGCGTCGTCCAGCGACAAGCCCAGTTCGCGGAGGCCGCCGGCCAGGCTGTCCCGGTCGGTCATGCCAGTCTGGCCGCCTGGTGACGGTGCTTCTTAAGGAAGATCAGCAGCAGCGAGATCGCCGCCGGGGTAACCCCGGGAATGCGGCCGGCCTGGCCGATGGTCTCGGGTCGCACATCCTCAAGTTTCTGCTTCACCTCGTTGGACAGCCCCTGCACCGCCCGATAATCGAAGTCCAGCGGCAGGGCCTGATCCTCGGCGGCACGCAGCTTGGCGATTTCCGCTTCCTGGCGGTCGATGTAGCCGGCGTACTTGGCGACGATCTCCACCTGCTCGATCACCGCCGGCGCCGCCGGCGTCAGGCCGGCCGCCTCGGCCAGCGGCCGGTAGTTCAACTCCGGGCGCTTGAGCAGGTCCATCAGCGTGTACTCATGGGGCAGCGGCTTGTCGAGCAGCGCGTTGACGCGCTCCGCTTCCGCCGTGCCAGGCCGCACGAAGGTGGCCTTGAGCCGGGCCTGCTCTCGTTCCATGCCCTCGCGTTTGGCCTCGAAGGCCGCCCAGCGCTCGTCGTCCACCAGGCCCAGTTCGCGGCCTTTCTCGGTGAGACGCAGGTCGGCGTTGTCCTCGCGCAGCAGCAACCGGTATTCGGCGCGGCTGGTGAACATCCGGTAGGGCTCCTGGGTGCCCATGGTGATCAGATCGTCCACCAGCACGCCCACGTAGGCTTCGTCCCGGCGCGGCGTCCAAGCCTCTTTTTCCTGGCTGAGCAGCGCCGCGTTCAGGCCCGCCAGCAACCCCTGGGCGCCGGCTTCTTCGTAGCCGGTGGTGCCGTTGATCTGGCCGGCGAAGAACAGCCCGGGCATGTGCTTGGTCTCCAGGCTGTGCTTGAGATCCTGAGGGTTGAAATAGTCGTACTCGATGGCGTAACCGGGCCGCGTGATGCTGGCGTTCTCAAAGCCCCGGATGGAGCGCACCGCCTCAAGCTGGATATCGAACGGTAGGCTGGTGGAAATGCCGTTGGGATACAGCTCGAAGGTGTCCAGGCCTTCCGGTTCGACGAAGATCTGGTGGCTGTTTTTGTCCGGGTAGCGGCTCACCTTGTCCTCGATGGACGGGCAATAACGGGGCCCGGTGCCCTCGATCACGCCGGTGAACATCGGGCTGCGGTCGAACCCGGCACGGATGATCTCATGGGTGCGCTCGTTGGTGTGGGTAATAAAGCAGCAGGTCTGGCGCGGGTGCTCTTCCACCTTGCCCAGATAGCTCATCACCGGCAGCGGCTCATCGCCCCACTGCTCTTCCATCACCGAGAAGTCCACGGTTTTGCCGTCGATACGCGGCGGCGTGCCGGTCTTCAGGCGGTCGACGCGGAACGGCAGCTCGCGCAGGCGGCGCGCCAGAGCGTTGGAGGGTTGGTCGCCGGCGCGGCCGCCCTGGTGGTGGTCCAGGCCCACATGGATGACGCCGCCCAGAAAGGTGCCGGCGGTCAGCACCACGGCGTCGGCGTGGAAGCGCAGCCCCATATTGGTGACCGCACCCACGCAGCGGCCGTTTTCGACGATCAGGTCGTCCACGCTTTGCTGGAACAGGGTCAGGTGCGGCTGGCTTTCCAGGGTGGCACGGATCGCCGCTTTGTAGCGCACCCGGTCGGCCTGGGCGCGGGTCGCGCGCACCGCCGGGCCCTTGCGGGCGTTGAGCACCCGGAACTGGATGCCGCCTTTATCGGTGGCACGCGCCATGGCGCCACCGAGGGCGTCGATTTCACGCACCAGGTGGCTCTTGCCGATGCCGCCAATGGCCGGGTTGCAGCTCATCTGGCCCAGCGTCTCGATGTTGTGCGTCAGCAACACCGTGTCCACGCCCATTCGGGCGGACGCCAGGGCCGCTTCGGTGCCGGCGTGGCCGCCACCAATCACCAGAACACCGAATCGCTGGGGGTAATCCATAGTCAATACCGCTTAAAATATGATCAGACCGGGCGCGCTAGTATAGTCCTAACCCCAGCAAAATAAAGGGGGCCGGCGAGGTTTCCTCGGCGCCGGCAGTGAGTCGGCTCCGCCCTTTCTATATACTGGTTACTCTTTAGGTTTCCGCCTGATATTCCCGGAGCGCATTTGGAATCACTGAACATTTTCCTGCTGATCGGTACCGGCCTGATGTTCGTGGGGCTGCTGCTGGGCACCCTGAGCGCACGGGTCGGCGTGCCGTCCCTGCTGGTGTTCCTGGTGGTCGGCATGGTCGCCGGCGAAGACGGCCTCGGCGGCATTCAGTTTGATGATTTCTCCCTGGCCTATGTGGTCAGCAATATCGCGCTGGCGATTATTCTGCTCGATGGCGGCCTGCGCACCCGCCTGACGACCTTCCGCCTGGCGTTGAAGCCGGCGCTCAGCCTGGCCACCGTGGGCGTGATGCTGTCCGCCTCACTGGTGGGCGCCTTCGCCACCTGGTTGATGGACGTGGACTGGCGCCTGGGCCTGCTCCTGGGCGGCATCATCGGCTCCACCGACGCCGCCGCGGTGTTCAACGTGGTCAAGGGCGCCGGGGTGACCATTAACGAGCGGGTGGCCAGCACCCTGGAAATCGAATCCGGTCTCAACGACCCGATGGCGATCTTTATCACCCTGATGCTGGTAGGGGTGATGATGAACCCGGAGGTGAGCTTCGGCTGGGAGATGCTCATCACCCTGGTGCAGCAGTTCGGGCTGGGCATGCTGATGGGCCTGGGCCTGGGCGCGCTGCTCAGCGAGATTCTGCTGCGCGCGCGCAGCAACGAAGGCCTGCACGCCCTGCTGCTGTGCAGCGGCGGCGCCATGGTGTTCGCCACCACCAACCTGGCCGGGGGCAGCGGCTTCCTGGCGGTGTACCTGGCCGGCCTGGTGGCGGGCAACCGGCGTGGCGGCACCGGCGACAACGTGCTGCGCTCGATGGATTCCCTGGCCTGGCTGGCCCAGTCCGGTATGTTTTTGATGCTCGGGCTGCTGGTGACGCCCTCGGAACTGATCGGCGACGGCCTGATCAATGCGCTGCTGGTGG
>JBFJUC010000290.1:0-3402 GCA_041624875.1 Alcanivorax sp. | reverse complement strand
TTTAACGCGGAGATCGACCAGGGTGACTGTCGAGAAACGCTATCAGGTGTTCATCAGCACCACCTATCCGGACATGCAGTCCGCGCGCCAGGCCTTGATGTTGCCGTTGCTGGATCTCGGCATGGCACCCATGAGCATGGATTTGCACAGCGCTGAAACCAACAATCTGATGCCGGTGGTGCAGCGAATGATCGACGATTGCGACTATTTCGTGATCCTGCTCGGCGGCCGCTACGGCACCCTGTCGCCGCTGGGGCTCAGCTATACCCACCGTGAGTATATTTTTGCCGCCACCAAGCGTAAGCCGATCGTTACTTTTATCCACGATCAGCCGTTCAACCTGCCCGTCGAGGCCCGTGAGGACACTCGTGAAGGGCAGGTGCGCCGGGATGATTTCGCCCGGTTGCTGGAGAACAAGACCCTGGCTTTCCGCTGGCGCGACGAGCGCGAGCTGAGCGAGCAGGTGGCGAAAGTGATGCCCGATGTGATGCGTCAACATCCCGCCCCCGGTTGGGTGAAGTCCGGCAGTGTCGACAGCGGTTCGGGCGGCGAAGTGGATCGCCTGCGCCGGCGTGTCAGCGAGTTGGAGAAAGAGCGCGAGGAGTGGCTGGGTAACCAGCGCACGCCGGCGCGTAATCTGGCCCGAGGCAGTGACAGGGTTACCTTGGATTATTCCTGCAATGTGTACGAAGGCGGCGACTGCAAGGTGGCGATGGCGTCCTGCCAGATGGACTGGAACCGGGTGTTCGCCTGCGTCGCCCCGCTGATGCTGAATGCGGTTTCGGAACCGGTGATGCAGAAAGCGCTGGAAGACTATATCGCCCGCAAGGCCCTGGACGACGTGCTGGCGGATTTCCCCAAGGCCCACGCGGTGCGCAACGTGGTGCTGGCCGGCCACGCGTTTAACCAGATCAAGGTGCACCTGCGGGCGCTGGGGCTGATTAACAAGACCTCGGACAACGACAGCCGTGGCATGCCGCTATGGCGGCTCACCGCCCAGGGTGATACCGCCATGAGCCAGGTGATGGCTCGCCGGCGGTAGCCTTTGGGACTTGTGGGAGCGGGCCTTGTGGGAGCGGGCCTTGTGCGAGCGGGCCCGGCCCGCTCCTACAAGCTGAGCTTTTTCTTCAGGAAAGCGACGATGTCGTCCGCGGGGACTTCCTCGGCTTCGCCGGCGCGGCGGCTCTTGTATTCCAGTACGCCGTTGTCCAGGCCGCGCTCGGCGACTAGCACGCGGTGCGGGATGCCGATCAGTTCCGCGTCGCTGAACTTCACGCCTACCCGTTCTTTTTCGCGGTCGTCGAACAGCACTTCGATGCCGGCGGCGGTGAGGTCCGCGTACAGTTTTTCCGCCACTTCTTTTTCGCGCGGGCTCTTCTTGATGTTGAGCGGGATCAGCGACACCTGGAAGGGCGCGATGGCTTCCGGCCAGACGATGCCGTTGTCGTCGTGGTTCTGTTCGATGGCGGCGGCCACCACCCGGCTGACGCCGATACCGTAGCAGCCCATGGGCATCACCACGGAGCGGCCGTTGTCGTCCAGCACGGTGGCGTTGAGCGCTTCGGAGTATTTACTGCCGAGCTGGAAAATGTGGCCCACTTCGATGCCGCGCTTGATGGTCAGGGTGCCGTTGCCGTCCGGGCTTGGGTCGCCTTCCACCACGTTGCGCAGGTCGGCCACTTCGGGCAGCGCCACGTCGCGCTCCCAGTTGATGTTGAAGTAGTGCTTGCCGTCCTGGTTGGCGCCGGCGGCGAAGTCGCTCATCAGCGCCACGCTGCGGTCCACCACGCAGGGGATCGGCAGGTTCACCGGGCCCAGTGAGCCGGGGCCGGCACCGATGGCGGCGCGGATCTGGTCTTCGCCGGCCAGTTCCATCGGCGTGGCCACCGCGTCCAGTTTTTCGGCTTTGATGTCGTTGAGCTCGTGGTCGCCGCGTACCAGCAGTGCCACCAGGCCGCCTTCGCTGCCCTTTACCACCAGGGTCTTCACGGTCTTCTCGATCGGCAGATCGAATTGTTGGACCAGTTGCTCAATGGTTTTCGCATCGGGGGTGTCGGTGAGCGTCATATCCGCGCCGGGGGCGCCGCGCTCGCCGTGTGCCACCGCTTCGGCCAGCTCCACGTTGGCGGCGTAGCCGGACTGGTCGGAAAAGGCGATATCGTCCTCGCCGGATTCGGCCAGCACGTGGAATTCATGGCTGGCGGCGCCGCCGATGGCACCGGTGTCCGCTTCCACCGGACGGTAATCCAGGCCCAGCCGGTCGAAGATCGCGCAGTAGGCGTTGTGCATCACCTGGTAGGTGTGCGCCAGCGACTCCATGTCGGTGTGGAACGAGTAGGCGTCCTTCATGGTGAATTCTCGGGCGCGCATGATGCCGAAGCGCGGCCGGATTTCATCGCGGAACTTGGTCTGGATCTGGTAGAAGTTGGCCGGCAGCTGCTTGTAGCTGTGGATCTCGTTGCGCACCAGGTCGGTGATCACTTCTTCATGGGTGGGGCCCAGGCAGAACGGGTTGTCGTGGCGGTCGGTGAACCGCAGCAGCTCGGCGCCATAGGCGGGCGCCCGGCCGGACTCTTCCCACAGTTCCATGGGCTGCACCACCGGCATCAGCACTTCCTGGGCGCCGGCGCGGTCCATTTCCTCGCGGATAATGCGCTCCACTTTGCGCAGCACGCGCAGACCGGATGGCAGCCAGGTGTACAGGCCGGAGGCCAGCTTGCGGACCATGCCGGCGCGCAGCATGAGCTGATGGCTGACCACCACCGCGTCCGCGGGGGTCTGTTTAACGGTGCCGAGCAGGTATTGGGAGGTGCGCATAGTGGATTCTGTGTTGTTGGTGGTTAAAGGCGGCATTCTAGTCAAAGCGGGGGCCATCAGCCACCGGCGGCTGTCTTGCTATATCATGTGGCGGTTTGAATTCGGGAGACAGGAATGCTGACAGCGAAAGAAGTGCAAGCGCTGATTCGGGGTGGCTTGCCGGCGGCCTCCGAGCAGGGTGTGGTGGTGGAATCCGTAGGTGAGAACCGGGCGCGGGTGCGCTATCGGTTCGCGGCCTCAATGATCCGCCCCGGGGGCACGGTATCCGGGCCGACCCTGATGAGCCTGGCGGACGCCGCCATGTACGCCGCCATTCTCGCCAATCTGGACGGCCAGGAGATGGCCGTTACCCAGAACCTCAACATTAATTTTCTCAGCAAGCCCGGCCAGGCCGACCTGGTCGGCGACGCCGAAATCCTGCGCCTGGGCCGTCGCTCCGCGATGCTGGAAGTGCGCCTCTACAGCGACGGCAACGACGCGATGGTCGCCCACGTCACCGGCACGTACGCGATCCCGCGTCGTTGAGTTGACAGTTGATAGTGGATAGTTGACAGCTACGCGGAATAACGCCCGGCCACCTTAAAG
>JBFJUC010000289.1:0-3417 GCA_041624875.1 Alcanivorax sp. | reverse complement strand
TTCTTCGCGTTCTTCTCCGAAGTGGGCGACACCGTACAGGCGGATTCCGGTGACCTTATCCATGCTCTGGGCGTGGGGCTACGTTTCGATTTGAGGCTGGCGCTGTTGATGGTGCTGCCGCTGGCGGTGCTGGCCTGGCTGCCGCGCTTTAATCTGGTGCGCTCGGCACCGGTGCGGGTGCTGGGGCTGGTGTATATCACCCTGGCGGTGCTGGCCGTGGTGCTCACCTACATTCTCGACTTCGGCCATTATGTGTACCTGGGCGACCGGCTCAACGTGACCGCCTTTCGCTTTCTGGAGGACACCGCGATTTCCACCCGCATGGTCTGGGAAAGCTACCCGGTGGTGTGGATCACTCTGGGCTGGCTGGCCGTGACCATCGTGATGGCGTTGATTTTCCGGGGGCTGGCGCGCCGTTTCCTGCTGCGCGCGCCGATGCCCATGGGCACCGCCAGCAAGGTGATCGGTGGCGGCGTGGTGTTCGTGGTGCTGGTGTTCGGCCTGCTTGGTCGGGTCTCCGACATTAACTTTGAGAACCCGGTACCGCTGCGCTGGAGTGACGCCTTCGCCTCCGGCAACAACGCGGTGGCCGCCCTGGGTCTGAATCCGGTGTTGTTCCTTTACGACACCACCCTGCTCAGCAGCGAGCCCTTCGACCGCGAAGCGGTGGAAAAATACTACCCACTGATGGCGGACTTCCTGGCGTTGCCGAAAGACGCCCGCGAGCCGCTGAATTTCGAGCGCGCCGTGTCGGTCCAGCCGCACCGGCTGAACGTGGACCGGCCGCCGAACATCGTCGTGGTGATGCTGGAATCCCTGGGCGCCAGCCGCGTGGGGGCCTACGGCACGCCGTTCGATCCCACCCCCAATCTGGACCGCATTGCCCGCGAAGGCTGGTTCTTCGAGCACTTTTACGTGCCGGTCACCGGCACCGCGAAAAGTATCTGGGCGTTTCTCACCGGCATTCCCGACGTGGCGCCGGAGGAAACCGCCAGCCGTAACCCGCTGATCGGCCACCAGCGCAACATCGTCAACCAGCTCGAAGGCTACCGGAAGCTGTACATGGTGGGCGGCAACGCCGGCTGGGCGAACCTGGAAGCGGTGCTCACCCGCAGCATCGACGGCCTGGAGCTGTACGAAGAAGGCGACTGGCAATCCCCCAATGTGGACGTCTGGGGCATTTCAGACTTGAACCTGTTCAAGGAATCCAACCGGATTCTGGATGCCATTCCCCAGGATCAGCCGTTCTTCGCCTTTATCCAGACCGCCGGCAATCACCGGCCCTTCACCATCCCGGAAAACAACGGCGACTTTGAAACCCGTTCCGTACCGGAAGATCAGCTGGCCCATAACGGCTTCCGCAACAGTGCCCAGTACAACGCGGTGCGGCTGCTCGATTACAACGTCGGCCGTTACATGGACATGGCCCGCAAAAGCGATTACTTCGACAACACCCTTTTCGTGTTCTTCGGCGACCACAACAATCGCATCACCACCCTGTCGCACATGCCGCCTTTCCAGGAGCAACTGGGCCTGGAGAGCCACCATGTGCCGCACATGCTGTACGCCCCCGGCCTGCTCGAGCCGCGCCATGTGAAAGAGGTGGTGAGCCTGGTGGACGTGATGCCCACCCTGGCCGGTCTGCTGGGTATGGAATACCGCAACACCACCCTGGGCCGGGACATCCAGATGCCGGTGCCGGAAGACGAGCGCAGCGCTTTCGTGGTGCTGCGCGAAGGGCCGGCGCCGCAGATCGGCATGGTCACCAAGGAACATCTGATACGCCTTAACCATGACGGCGAAGCCGCCACTCTGCACAAGCTGTATAGCGACGAGCCCCGGCAGGACCGCTCGAAGGAGGCCCCGCGAACGTTTCAGCATCTGTTCGACCTTGCCCGCGGCGTGTATGAGACATCGCGCTATCTGTTCTACGACAACGCGGTCCCCGCCGGACAGGCGGCGACCGGGAAACAATAAGGCCCGGCCATGGCCTTGCCGCTGCACGAAACCGGCTGCGTGGTGATTGGCGCC
Organism: Alcanivorax sp.; assembly: GCA_041624875.1. Taxonomy (GTDB): domain Bacteria; phylum Pseudomonadota; class Gammaproteobacteria; order Pseudomonadales; family Alcanivoracaceae; genus Alloalcanivorax. The sequence goes on along the minus strand of JBFJUC010000289.1, from coordinate 1,386 downwards.
GGCGTCATAGGCCTGGCGGTGGCCCGACGCCTGGCCCGCGCCGGGCAGGCGGTGGTGGTGCTGGAGGCCGAAGCCCACATCGGTGAGCACCTGTCCTCGCGCAACAGCGAGGTGATCCACGGCGGGCTCTACTACCCGCCCGGCTCCCTGAAGGCGGAAACCTGCCTGCGCGGCAAGGCGCTGCTCTACGAGTACTGCGCCGCCCGGGGCATCGCCCACCGGCGCTGCGGGAAGTGGGTGGTGGCCGGTCCTGGCCAAGCCGAGGCACTGAACGACCTGCATGCCAACGCCCGCGCCGCCGGCGCCGAGGGACTCCAACAGGTAAGCCGCGCCCGGTTGCGCCGGGAGGCGCCCTGGCTGCGCGCCGAACAGGCGCTGGAAAGCACCACCAGCGGCATCGTCGACAGCCACGGCCTGATGGCCAACCTTGCCCTGGAAGCCGAGCAGCACGGAGCGGTGATCGCCCGGCGTCACCGGGTGACGCGGATCGATTGCCGGCCGGGTTGTTTCACCCTCACCGTGGAAGGCCCGGATCAGCCTTTTCGGCTGCGCGCGGAACGGCTGATCAACGCCGCCGGGCTGGGTGCGGTGCCACTCACGCGAGTGATGGACGGGTTGCCCGAAACCGCCCGTCCCGAGCAGCGCTTCGCCAAGGGGCACTACTTCAAGCTGCGCGGCCAGCCGCCCGCCGAACGACTCATCTACCCGTTGCCCAACGCCGACGGCCTGGGTGTGCACCTGACCCTGGATTTGGCCGGCGGTGCCCGTTTCGGGCCGGACGTGGAATGGGTGAAACAGCCGGACTACCGCGTGGACGAGAATCGGCAGGCGAGCTTCGAGCGGGCAGTGCGGCGCTATTGGCCCGGGCTGCCGGAGGGCGCGCTGCAACCGGACTACGCCGGCGTGCGCCCCAAACTGTGGCTGAACGGCTCGTCTTACCGGGACTTTCTGATTCAAGACCAGAGCGAGCACGGTATTGAAGGCTTGGTGAACCTGCTCGGCATTGAATCGCCGGGGCTTACCGCTGCGCTGGCGCTGGCGGAGCGACTCGAAGCACACACCTGACTTTGGAAGTGGAACAGGCCCCTGGGCTCCTGCGGGGCAACCGTTGCCGGCAAGCCTTGCTTGCCTTTCGCGGGCGGGCCCGCTCCTACCACCCTCTCCTCCCCTCCCCCACAAATTTCGGGCACAAAAAAGCCCGGCGCGAAGGCCGGGCTTTTTCGTTGACGCCGATGTTACATCGGAATCAGAGCTTGCTGTCGAGCTCCGGAACGGCCTCGAAGAGATCCGCCACCAGGCCGTAGTCCGCCACCTGGAAAATCGGGGCTTCCTCGTCCTTGTTGATGGCAACGATCACTTTGGAGTCCTTCATGCCGGCCAGGTGCT
>JBFJUC010000288.1:0-3426 GCA_041624875.1 Alcanivorax sp. | reverse complement strand
TGATCATGGTCGTGGTGCTACCATAGGTGTTTCATCTCCTGTGCCCTGCCAGTGGAGCCGCGAACCGCCGTGAGCCGCAAAATTATCCATGTGGACTGCGACTGTTTCTACGCCGCCGTGGAGGTGCGTGACGACCCGCGTCTGCGTGGCCGTCCGGTGGCGGTGGGCGGCGACCCGCAGCGGCGCGGCGTGATCGCCACTTGCAATTATCCGGCCCGCGAGTTCGGTGTGCGCAGCGCCATGGCGTCGTCCCAGGCGCTGCGGCTGTGTCCCGAGCTAGTGATTCTACCGCCTGACTTCGATAAATACCGACGTGTGTCCGGGCAAATTCAGGACATTTTTCGCACCTTTACCAATATCATCGAACCGTTGTCCCTGGACGAGGCCTTTCTGGACGTCACCGAAAGCCCGCTGCACGCCAACAGCGCCACGCGCATCGCCGAGGCGATCCGCCGCAAGGTGCGCGAGACCGTCAACATCACCGTCTCCGCCGGGGTGGCACCGAACATATTCCTCGCCAAGGTGGCCAGCGACTGGCGCAAACCCGACGGGCTGTTCGTGATCACCCCGGACCAGGTCGCCGGTTTCGTGGCCGCGCTGCCGGTGAAGCGGATTTCCGGCGTCGGCCGGGTCACCGAGGACAAGCTGACGGCGCTGGGCATCAAGACCTGTGGCGACCTGCAAAACCTGCCCCGCCTGGAGCTCGCCAACCATTTCGGCAGCTTCGGGGAACGGCTTTACCATCTGGCGCGGGGCGAGGACGACCGGCCGGTGCAAACCAGCCGCCGCCGCAAATCGGTGAGCGTGGAGAAAACCTACCACGAGGACAAACAGACGCTGACCCACTGGCTGCAGGAGCTGGACGATCTGATGGAACGGCTGGAACGGCGGGTCGACCGCCTGGACGCCAACTATGTGGTTCAAGGCCTCACCGTGAAGGTGCGCTACAACGATTTCCGCATCGTCAGCGCCGACCAGAGCGGCGAGCACCTGGACCGGGAAGTGTTCGAGCGGCTGCTCACTCAGCTCTGGGCGCGCCACCCGGCGCCGGCGCGGCTGCTGGGCGTGGGCCTGCGGCTGCGCGACCTGAAATCACCCCGCCAGCCGGACCTGTTCCCCGAAGAGCGCGAACGGGCCCTCCGCGACCGGCGCCAGTGACGTTACACCGCCGCTAAGGCGGGCCGGGCCGGGGTGTGCAGCCGGGCGTAGAGCGACGCGGGCACCATTTCGGCCATGATCTCGCGGCCGCGCCGGGCCACCGGCTCGATCTGGGAATCCAGGTACTCTTCCAGTACCCGTACGCGGTCGGCGCAGAGCGCCAGGGACTCGGGGGCCGGGTGCCGGTCCAGTTCACGCACCGCCTGGTCCAATTCATTCAAATATTTGAGCAGCATGCCGCACTCCAGGATTGGCTCACACTCGCGGGTAGGCTAGGCACCGAGCATGACGGTTCGGTGACAACATGCACCGGGTGACGACACGGGCCTGACCTGAAGGCTCTATAGTGGCCTACTCCAGCCCGACGCGCACCGTCACGCCACCTCCACGGCGATGAAATGATGTAAAAAAATACAACGCCGAAGGCGACCGCAAGCCGCGGGCCACCGGCGGTCGGCGAGCAGCAACCCCTGACAGTTTGCAGCGTGTCGCTTGAAGCTGGCGGCCAGCCCTTTACGCTTGGCCCCGGCGTCAGGGGTATACTGCGCTTTTCAACTTTCGACTTGCTGCTGGCAACTGGATATTTTAATGACCGCTACGGTATCGACCATCGTCGCCCCCGAGGGCAGCCTGGAAGTTCTCAGCCAACAGGAAGTGGAGCGCCTGCGCGACACCTCCTCGAAGGGCCTGCACGAGCTGCTGCGCCGCTGCGCCCTGGCGGTGCTGAACGCCGGCACGCCCACCGACGACAGCCGCCAGGTGCTGGAGACCTACAAGGATTTCGACATCCAGGTGATCCAGGAAGACCGCGGCATGATGCTAAAGCTGGACAACGCCCCGGCCGGAGCGTTCGTGGACGGGCGCATGATCCGTGGCATCCGCGAGCACCTGTCGGCGGTGCTGCGCGACATCGTCTACGTGGCCAATGAGATTCAGCACGACGGCCGCTTCGACCTCGACGACGGCAGCGGCATCTCCAACGCGGTGTTCCATATCCTTCGCAACGCCGGGGTGCTGCGCGCCGGCGACCTGCCCAATTTGGTGGTGTGCTGGGGCGGGCACTCTATTTCCCGGGAAGAATACGACTACGCCAAGAGCGTCGGCTACCAACTGGGGCTGCGTGAGCTGGACATCTGCACCGGCTGCGGGCCCGGCGCCATGAAGGGGCCGATGAAAGGCGCCCATGTCGCCCACGCCAAGCAGCGCCGCCGCCGGGGCCGTTATCTGGGCATTTCCGAGCCGGGCATTATCGCCGCCGAAGCGCCTAACCCGATCGTCAACGAGCTGGTGATCATGCCGGACATCGAGAAGCGTCTGGAGGCGTTTCTGCGCGTGGCCCACGGCATCATCGTGTTCCCCGGCGGCGTCGGCACCACCGAGGAAATTCTCTATCTGCTGGGGGTACTGCTGCATCCGTCCAACCAGGACATTCCGCTGCCGGTGGTGTTCACCGGGCCGGCGGACAGCGCCGAGTACTTCCGCCAGGTGGACACCTTCATCCGCTACGCGCTGGGCGACGACGCGGCCAAGCGCTACCGCATCATCGTCGACGACCCGGAAGCGGTGGCCCTGGCCATGCGCGACGGCGTGCGCGACCTGACCGAGTTCCGCCGCAAGCACGACGACGCCTTCTACTACAACTGGCGCCTCACCATTCCCGAGGACTTCCAGCGCCCGTTCGAGCCCACCCACGAGGCCATGGCCGCCCTGGCGCTACGCACCGATCTACCCGTGTACGACCTGGCCGCCAACCTGCGGCGGGCATTTTCGGGCATTGTCGCCGGCAACGTGAAGGAAGCGGGCATCCGCGCCATTGAGGAGCACGGCCCCTACCGGCTCACCGCCGAAAAGGGACTGATGGCGCAGATGGATGTGCTGTTGCAGTCGTTCGTGGCGCAGAGCCGCATGAAGCTGCCCGGCAGCCACTACGAGCCCTGCTACAAGCTAGAAGGTTAACGCGGCTGCATACGAATACCGCCGTCGAGGCGAATGGTTTCGCCATTCAGGAAGGTGTTTTCCACCATGTGGCAAACCATGGCCGCGTATTCCGGCGGGTTGCCCAGGCGCTTGGGAAACTGAGTCATTTCGATCAGCGGCATTTTCACCTTGTCCGGCGCGGCATTCATCAACGGTGTGTTGAAGATGCCCGGAGCGATGGTGTTGCAGCGGATGCCCAGCGGCGCCAGGTCGCGGGCGATGGGCAGGGTCATGCCGACCACGCCGCCCTTGGTGGCGGCATAGGCCACTTGCCCCACCTGGCCGTCGAAC
>JBFJUC010000287.1:0-3456 GCA_041624875.1 Alcanivorax sp. | reverse complement strand
GCGCGGGCCAACGCCGAAGCGCTCAATGAAAAACTGGCCGACGAAATCATGGAACGCAAGGAGGCGCGCCGGCGCCTGCAGGAAGCCAACGACCGGCTGGAGTCCATGGTCAGCGACCGCACCCGCGCCCTGGAGCAGGCCAACCGGGAATTAAGCGCCACCGGCGAGCGCCTGCAGCTGGCGCTGGATGCCAGCAACATCGGCCTGTGGGACTGGAATCTGGTGACCGGCACCAATTACCACACCAACTTCGACCGCCTGCTGGGCTACGAAAGCGAATACTTCCGCAATTTCTTCGGCGACCTGCAGCAACTGGTCCACCCGGACGATTTCCCCGCCATCCGCCGCGCCATGATCGCCCACTTCAAGGGCGAGACCGACCGCTATCACGCCATCTACCGGCTGCGTCACGCCGACGGCCCCTGGTGCTGGATCGAAGACGAAGGCCGGGTGGTGGACTGGAACGACAAGGGCCGCGCCCTGCGCATGATCGGCACCCGCCGGGACATCACCGCCACCCGCGAGGCCCAGGAACAGCAGCGGCTGGCGGCCACGGTGTTCGAAAACGCCCCGGAAGGCATCTTCATTCTGAATCGCAACTTCCAGTTCCTGGCGGTGAACGCCCGCTTCGAGCAGATCACCGGCTACCCGGAGCATGACGTGCTCGGCCGCACCATCGCCGATACCGATCACATCGACCGCAATCGCAGCACCTACCGGGCGATCACGCTGGCGCTGCGCCGCACCGGGTTCTGGGAGGGCGAGATCAACGAGCGGCGCCGCAACGGCGAGCCGTTCCCAGAGTGGCTACAGATCAGCAGTGTGTTGGACGAGAAACAACGGGTGATCCGCTATGTGGGGATGCTGTCCGACCTCACGTCGCGCAAGGAAGCCGAGGAACGGGTGCAGTTTCTGTCCAACTACGACCGCCTCACGGGGCTGCCCAACCGGGCGCTGTTCCGCGAGCGCCTGCAGCGGGCGCTGACGCTGGCGCGGCTGAACCGGGAAAAGACCGCGCTGTTGATGATTGACCTGGACCGCTTCAAGCCGATCAACGAAAGCCTCGGCCATGAGATCGGCGACCGCCTGCTCAAGCTGGCCGCCGAGCGCATCTGCCGGTGCGGCGTCAACGACGAAAACCTGGCGCGGGTGGGCGGTGACGAATTCACCCTGGTGCTGGAGAACTGCGGCGCCGAGGCGCAGATCGGCGAGCTGTGCCAGAAATTGATCAACATGATGAAGAAACCGTTTCTGATCGACGGCCACGAACTGCTACTGGGCGCCAGCATCGGCATCAGCGTGTTCCCCAACCCGGGCCAGGAAGCCCAGTCGATGATCAACCAGGCGGAAATGGCGGTGCATCAGGCGAAACGCAGCGGCGGCAATAATTTCCAGTTCTACCGTACCGGCATGCAGATGGCATCGGTGGAACAGCTGGCGCTGGAGACCAGCCTGCGCAAGGCGATCTTCAAGAACGAATTCGTGGTCCACTACCAGCCCAAGATGGACCTGGCGGACAGCCGCATTTCCTCCGTGGAAGCGCTGGTGCGCTGGCGGCACCCGACCATGGGCCTGCTGCCGCCGTCCGAGTTCATTCCGCTGGCGGAAGAGTCCGGCCTGATTTCCGCGATCGGCGAGCTGGTGCTGGAACGCGCCTGCCGTCAGGCCCGGCAGTGGCTGGAACGGGGGCTGGGGGACATCCGCGTGTCGGTGAACCTGTCCGCCCACCAGTTCCGCAAAGGCAACCTGGCGGACGTGGTCGACCGGATTCTGGCGCTCACCGGCCTGCCGGCGGAATTACTGGAACTGGAGCTCACCGAAAGCCTGATCATGGAAGACATGGACCAGAACATCGCGTTGCTGGAACGGTTGCGCGCCCGGGGCGTGGGCCTGTCCCTGGACGACTTCGGCACCGGCTATTCATCGCTCAATTACTTAAAACGCTTCCCGGTGGATACGCTCAAAATCGACCGCACCTTCATCACCGATCTGGCCGAGAACCCGGACGATGCAGCCATCACCCGGGCGATCATCGAGATGGCGCACAGCCTGACCATGAGCGTGGTGGCGGAAGGGGTGGAAACCGACCAGCACCTGAACATTCTGCGCGAAATGGGCTGCGACAGCATTCAGGGTTATCTGATCAGCCGGCCGGTGCCGGAAGACGAGCTGCACGAGATCCTCGCCCTGCAACAACAGGGGCAGGCCGGCGACGGCCCCGCCTAGCCGCGCCCTACTCTTCGAGAATCGCCAGGGTTTCCGGCTTCTCGAAGAACGGCGCCAGATGACGGCGCAGCCAGGTGTCCAACAGGCCACGCTCGCGAAGCAGCCGCAGCACCGGCGGCGCGAACCGGCGGGCGTCGTCGAGCAGGTCATCGCGCTCGATGCCCACTTCATCGATCAGGTCGCGCAGGGTAGTGTCCCCATACTTCTCAAAAAAGGCATTGATGCCGGTATCCAGCATAGTGGCGAAATAATCGCTGTGCCGGAAATCCCGCCAGAAATCATAGCCGATCACGAACAACTCCTGGATGTCCTCGCTGCTGAGCAGCTCGCGCAGCTCGGTCACCGGGCGCTCGGCGAAGTCCTGCCAGGCCACCAACACCAGTTCGCGCAGCTCACCCAGGTTGTCGTCGCTGTACAGCCAAGGGTCGGACAGCAGCGCCGCGGTGCGCTCCAGCAACCATTCCTGCAGACGCATCTCCAGGCTGGCTCGCCAGCGCGGCGGCAGCCGCCGCCCCACCAAGCCACGCAGGCTCTCGGGAATGCCCTGATGCAGCCAGGTCTTGAGCCCCAGATGGGCGCCGCCGGCGAGCAGCGCCAGCAATACCGGATTGCTGCTCAGCCAGCCCACACCCCGCCGGGACAGCGGAATCTCCAGCACTTTATCCACCAGAGCCGCCACGGTGGTCTCGTCCACCAGCTCGCCAACCCGGCGTTCCCCCTGGATGCCGTGGTGATAGAGACGGTCCACCATCTCACCCACCAGCTCCGGGATGCCACCGCCCAGCTCCATTTGCACCGCGTACTTGCGCACCGTGACGCCGATCTGCTCGGCGGTGACCACCTCGCCAAGCCGCAACTCATCAGCCTGGTCGAGCAGGGCGTCCAGCTCCTGTTCCAGCCAGTCGTCCACCCGGTCCGGGTCCAGGGACGCGCTGAGGTGGGCGATCAAAGCCTCAAGTAAACGATTTGCCTTTTTTTGTTTATTTGCCGTCACGACATACCTTCCTTAACCAAGGGCCACTTGCCCACTGGGCGGGCGAATGTATCATCGATCAATGTAACAATCATCAGAGGTACTTAACCATGGCGATCAACATACTGCCCACGCGTCGGAACCTGCGCTTCAAGCTGAACCCCAGCAAAGCGCTGACCTGGCACCAGGATGGGCGCAACGTGAGCCAGTTTCTCAATACCCTGAGCCTGTTTTTCCCGGTTGGCGAACGCTTCTTC
>JBFJUC010000286.1:0-3486 GCA_041624875.1 Alcanivorax sp. | reverse complement strand
TCCTCGAATTCAGCCTTGAACTTGTCGTGAAGCGGTCCCGGCAGGGCCACCGGCTTGATGCCGTCGGCGCTGACACAGGCCACCTTGATAGTCGCTTCGCACAACACTTCCTGGTCACGGGTGACACGCTGCGCGAACACCAGGGTGGCACGTTTAAGCGCCACCAATCGGGCACTAACCCGCAAATCGTCGTCGATCCGGCCGGGTTTGCGGTAGTTGATCTGGGCCGAATGCACCACGAACTGGAAGTTTTCCTCGGCCAGCGCATAGTGCTGGTAACCCAGCGACCGCATGTACTCAGTGCGTGCCCGCTCCATGAACTTCAAATAATTCACGTAGTAGACGATGCCACCGGCGTCAGTGTCTTCGATGTAGACGCGAACCGGTAGGACAAATTCCGAACCTTGAGAAGATTTTTCACTCATTAAACAAATCCCCGTCCCGGGAGGGCCTGACCAAGCCGAAATGACGCCAGGCATGATTGGTCACCTGGCGCCCCCGGGGCGTACGCTGAATGAAGCCCTGCTGAATCAGATAGGGCTCGACCACCTCTTCCAGGGTGCCCGCGTCCTCGTTGAGCGCGGCGGCCAGGGAATCCAGGCCCACCGGCCCGCCGTCGAATTTGTGCATCATCATATTGAGCAACCGACGGTCGGTGCCGTCCAGCCCCAAGCTGTCCACTTCCAACATGTCCAAAGCGCTTTGCGCCACCGCGCCGGTGAGCCGGCCATCGCCTTTCACCTGCGCATAATCGCGTACCCGGCGCAGCAAACGGTTCGCGATGCGTGGCGTACCCCGCGCGCGGCGGGCCACTTCCCGGGCCCCTTCCTGGTCGCCGGGTATCGACAGAATTTCACAGGAGCGCTCGACGATGCGCGCCAGATCGTCGACGTTATAAAACTCCAGGCGCTGCACGATACCGAAGCGGTCGCGCAGGGGCGCGGTCAGCAGCCCCGCCCGCGTGGTGGCGCCGACCAGGGTAAAAGGCGGCAGATCCAGCTTGATGGAACGCGCCGCCGGGCCCTCACCGATCATAATGTCGAGCTGGTAGTCCTCCATGGCCGGATAGAGGATTTCCTCGACCACCGGGGAGAGACGGTGAATCTCGTCCACGAACAGCACGTCGCCCTCTTCCAGATTGGTGAGGATGGCGGCCAGGTCACCGGCCTTTTCCAGCACCGGCCCGGAGGTGGATTTAAGCTGTGAGCCCATTTCCCGGGCGATGATGTGCGCCAGGGTGGTCTTGCCGAGCCCGGGGGGGCCGAAAATCAGGGTGTGGTCGAGCGCTTCATCGCGACCACGGGCGGCGTCGATGAAGATTTCCAGCCGCTCACGCACTTTCGGCTGGCCGTTGTAGTCGGCCAGGCTGGCCGGGCGGATGGCCCGGTCTTGCTGCGCTTCGCCGGCGTCGGAAGGAAGCGGGGCGATCAAACGATCATTGTCCATGGCGTTTTACCTTGCCAGAGTTCGCAGAGCACGGCGAATCAGCTCTTCACTGCTGGGGTCGGCGCCGGCCTCGTCGGCGGCGCGGCCCACGGCGGCGGCGGCCTCCTTATTACGGTAGCCGAGGGATTCCAGCGCGGCGATGGCGTCGGCGCGGCCGTCCGGCGGACCGTCCAGGGGCAACGGCCCGGGCCGCGAGGCCGGCGCGCCTTCCAGCTTGTCGAGCCGGTCGGACATCTCGATCACCAGCCGCTCGGCGGTTTTCTTGCCGATGCCCGGCACCTTCACCAGCGAGGTGGTGTCCTGATCGCGGATGCAAGCGGCCAGCCGGTCGGCCTCAATGCCGGAGAGAATCGCCAGCGCCATTTTCGGCCCCACGCCGTTGACCTTGATCAGGCTACGAAACAGCTCGCGCTCGTAACGGCCGGTGAAACCGTACAGCAGCTGGGCGTCCTCGCGCACCACGAAATGGGTGTAGAGGGTCAGCTCGGCGCCACTTTCGGGCAGGTTGTAGAACACCGTCATCGGCGCTTCCACTTCATAGCCGACACCGGCCACGTCCACCAGCAGCCGGGGAGGCTGCTTTTCCAACAGGGTGCCTCGTAATTGTCCGATCATCGTATTCGTCTTCTTCGTACCGAGGTGGCGCCGCCCATGCGCGCCAGAGAAACACGGGTGTGAGCATGACAGAGGGCAATCGCCAGCGCATCGGCGGCGTCTTCCTGGGGCCGTTTTTCCAGCCCCAGCAGATGTTTGACCATCTCCGCCACCTGCCCTTTTTCGGCGCCGCCGCGCCCCACCACCGCCTGCTTCACCTGGCGAGCGGAATATTCAAACACCGGTACGCCGCTCTGCACCACAGCGGTGAGCGCGGCACCACGGGCCTGGCCGAGTTTGAGGGCGGAATCCGGGTTGCGGGCCATGAAGACCTTTTCGATGCTCACTTCTTCCGGCCTATGGGCGCTCATCACTTCGCAGAGTCCGGCGAAAATGGTGCCCAGCCGTGGCGCCATCTCGGCGCCGCGGGTGCTGATGGTGCCGAACGCCAGGGCCCGGCTGCGGTTACCGACCTGCTCGATGACGCCGTACCCGGTGTGGCGGGAGCCCGGGTCGATCCCCAATAGAATGGTCATAAAGGCCGTCGCGCGGGCTCAGCCCGCTCCTACAAAAAAAGGCAGGTTACATCTAACCTGCCTCCTGTTCATATGTCCAGTATGGGCGTATTGTTATTCTTCCGGCCACCGGGCGTTGGTGTAGACGTTCTGCACGTCGTCCAGGTCTTCCAGCAGGTCGATCATCTTGCCCACCGTCTCGGCGGTATCAGCGTCGATCTCCGCTTCGGTGGACGGGCTCATGGTCACTTCCGCGTCGGCCGGTTCCAGGCCCGCTTCCTTGAGCCCGTCGACCACCTCGCCAAAGCTTTTGTCCGGCCGGGTGATCACCAGAAAGCTGCCGTCCTCGTTCTCTTCCACATCCTCGGCACCGGCTTCCAGGGCCGCTTCCATCAGCTTTTCTTCCTCCACCCCGGGCTCGAAGAAAATCTCGCCGCGCTTGGTGAACAAAAAAGCCACCGAGCCGCTGGTGCCCAGGTTACCGCCGAACTTGGAAAAGGCATGGCGCACCTCGGACACGGTACGGTTGACGTTGTCGGTCATGGTTTCCACCAGCACCGCCACGCCGTTCTTGCCGTAGCCTTCGTAGGTGATCTCCTCCATGTTGGCGCTGTCGTCATCGCCGGCGCCGCGCTTGATCGCCCGGTCGATGGTGTCCTTGGTCATATTGTTGCTGAGCGCCTTGTCGACGGCGGCGCGCAGGCGCGGGTTATCGGCGATCTCCGGGCCGCCCATACGGGCCGTCACGGTGATTTCACGAATCAGCTTGGTGAAGATCTTTCCCCGTTTGGCATCTTGAGCCGCCTTACGGTGCTTAATATTGGCCCATTTTCTGTGACCCGCCATGGTATCTCCTAACCTTTCCGCGTTTTCTCATTGCTCTTCTTTGCGTACCGCCACGCCCACTTCGCGCAACTGCTGATTATCCACC
>JBFJUC010000285.1:0-3489 GCA_041624875.1 Alcanivorax sp. | reverse complement strand
CTTTCAGGTCAGCACCGTGGTCAGCGACGAGGCGGATACCGCGCGGCCCACCCGCTACCACCGGGAGCGGGCCAAATCGATCATTACCCACAACCAGAGCCCGGACCTGCATTTTGACAGCAGCATCAACCCCTACCGGGGCTGCGAGCACGGCTGCATCTACTGTTTCGCCCGCCCCAATCACGCCTATGTGGATTTGTCGCCGGGACAGGATTTCGAGGCCGAGATATTCTGTAAGGACAACGCCGCCGAAGTGCTGCGCGACACCCTGCGCAAACCGGGCTATCGCTGCCGGCCGCTGGTGATCGGTACCGCCACCGATCCTTATCAGCCGGTGGAGCGTGAGCGCCTGCTGACCCGTGAAATACTGCAGGTGCTGGCGGAATGCCGGCACCCTTTCAGCCTGATCACCAAGAGCGCGCTGGTGTTGCGCGACTTGGATCTGATCGCGCCGATGGCCATCGAAGGCCGCGCGTCGGTGGCGGTGTCGGTGACCACCCTGGACAACCGGCTCAAGAATCAGTTGGAGCCGCGTGCCAGCGGCGGTCGTGAGCGTCTGAAAACGGTGCGCGAGCTGGCCCGCGTCGGGGTGCCGGTAACCGTGCTGGTGGCGCCGTTGATTCCGTTTATCAACGACCAGGAAATGGAGGATATCGTTGAGCAGGTTGCCGCGGCCGGTGCCCGCAGCGCCGGCTACGTGACCCTGCGTCTACCCCATGAAGTGGGGCCGCTGTGGGAAGAATGGCTGCAGCGTTATTATCCGGATCGGGCTGAAAGGGTGATGTCGGCCCTCAAGGAAATGCACGGCGGCGCCAGTTACGACAGCCGCTGGCACCACCGGCAGCGTGGCCAGGGGCCGATGGCGGAGCTGCTGGCGCGGCGTTTTCAGGTGGCTTGCCGGCGGCACGGCCTCGCCCCCAGGGAAAGTTTCACGTTGGACACCAGCGCGTTCCGGCCGCCGGGCCTGGCCGGGCAGATGCACCTCTGGGATGCCTGACAACGCCCGCGTTTACAGGGGCACCGGCATCGGCCACATTGAGTTTTCGCTTTAATCGTACAACGGAGTGAACAGCATGCATGCGATTTTGATCACCACCTGGCTGCGGGCCTGAGCGGCCATGGGCGAGCGACTCTGGAGCCGGGCGCCGTCTGCGCCCATCGCCACCCTGGTACTGGCCCATGGCGCCGGTGCTCCCATGGACAGCCCGTTCATGGCGACCATGGCGTCACTGCTGGCGGAGCGCGGTGTCGAGGTGGTGCGGTTTGAATTCGCTTACATGGCCCGGCGCCGGGAAGAAGGCATCAAGGCGCCGCCGGATCGTGCCGCCAGATTGATCGAGTGTTTCCAGGCGGTTCTCGACGAGGTGCGGCGGGCGGCGCCGGGCCCGGTCTGGGTTGGCGGCAAATCCATGGGCGGACGCATGGCGACCATGCTGGCGGCGGATCCGGACACCGCGCCGGACGGTTGCGTGGTGTTCGGCTACCCTTTCCATCCCCCCGGCAAACCGGAAAAGACCCGGCTGGATCACTTTCCCGCGCTGGCGTCGCCGGTGCTGATTTGTCAGGGCGAGCGGGACCCATTCGGCAAACCCCATGAAGTGGACGGGTACAGCCTGCCGTGCCGGGTAACGCTGCATTGGGTTGCCGACGGCGACCACGATCTCACGCCGCGCAAACGCAGTGGCATCGACCCGAGCGCGAACCTGGCCGGCGCCGCCGACCAGGCCGCGGACTTTATTCGCGGGCGGGTTTCTCGGTGACCCACAGATGGATGGTGCCTTCCACCACCACGGTGCCGTCGTCGCGGTACGCGGTTACGGTCACCGGCAACTCGGGGCCGTTTTCCCAGGCACCGGGGGCCACCTCGGCGACGGCGGTGATGTCCGAGGTCGCCTTGGCGGTGTAGCGCACCTCCATGCCCTTGGGAATCCAGCGCAGGTGCTTGGGGATCGACGCCTCGGCCAGCGCGCCCATGGCCGCTTCCATGGCGTTGCAGATCGCAATCACGTGCACCGTGCCGATGTGGTTCTCCACCGCTTTGCGCTTCTTGAACGTGACCTTGCAGTAATCCGGACGCAGCTCGGCGATCAGCGGTTTCACGGTGCCAAAGTAGGGCGCCTTGCGGCTGAACATCAGGGAGAAAAGCTGGCGGCCGCGGGGCAGTTTGGCCGCTTTGTGGTACATCTTGAGTAGATAGTTGTCGCTCATGGCGGCCTCCTTGGAAAAGGATAAGTGTGAACCTTGCCGCCGCCGACGCAATGGCCGCCGGGGCGACCCGTTCACGGCGTTAATGCTAGACTTTGCTCTTGCGCAACCGGGTGGAGGGAACGACGACATGGACACACCGATACAATGGTGGCGCTCAAGGGGATGGGGCGCCCGGATTCTGGCGATTCTGGCACTGTTGTATGTGTTGTACGCGCTGACGGTCTTTTTGATTCTGCCCGGCTGGGCCCGCGGCGAGATCGAGCAGCGGCTGTCCGGTCTGCTGGGTCGCGACGTCACCCTTGAAGAGGTGCGGCTCAATCCCCTGACTCTGTCAGCCACCGCGGCACGGTTCCGGATTGCCGATCCGGGCACCGAGTTCCTGGCCCGCTTCGACCGCTTGTACGTGAATACCTCTTTCTGGGCGTCGCTGTTCCATTGGCGCCCCTGGATCAGCGATGTGGATCTGGCCGGGCTGGAGATTCGGCTGCGCCGGGGCGAGGACGGTGCCCTCAACCTGGACGATATTGTCACCCGTCTGCGCGAAAGCGCCGAGGAGGGCGTCAACGAAGAGCCGGCGCCGGAAGACGAGGCCGCCGGCCCGCCCGCGTTCACCATCAGCCATCTGCGCCTGTCCGAAGGCCGGGTGACCCTGAACGACGCCTCCGGCAGTGAGCCCAGTTCCCTGACCCTGCCGGTGGCGTTCAGCATCGAGGACCTCACCACCCGGGGCGTGGGCGAAGAGGACAACCTCTACGAAATGCACGTGGAAGGCCCCGACGGCGGCACCCTGGATTGGCAGGGCCGCTTCGTGTTCGAGCCGCTGACCGTGGAAGGCCGCCTGCAAATGGAAAAGGTGGATGTGGCCGCCTTCACCCGCTTGCTGGAGCCGCATTTTCCGTTCCAGGTGCCGTCCGGCATGCTCGGTCTGGCGGCGGATTACCGCTACGGCACCGGCGACGGCGAAGGCCTGACCGTGGACAACGGCCGCTTCCAGCTGGACCGGTTGCGCATCCTGCGTGACGGCAACGAGGCGCCCAGCTTCGTGGTGCCGACCCTCAAGGTGAACGGCGTCAGCCTGGATTTGACCGAACGCCGTATCAGCGTGCCGGAAGTTACGCTGACCGAGCCGGCGATGCGCGCGGTACTCACCAGCGAGGGGCTCGACCTGGCCACGCTGTTCCTGCCCTCCGACCCGGACCAGGCGCGGGAAACCCGCGAAAAAGTGCGCGAGGAAGCGGAACAATCCGCCGAGCGCATCCGCGAAGGCGAGGCCTGGGCCGT
>JBFJUC010000284.1:0-3493 GCA_041624875.1 Alcanivorax sp. | reverse complement strand
GTGGGTGGTGACGGGATCGAACCGCCGACCCTCTGCTTGTAAGGCAGATGCTCTCCCAGCTGAGCTAACCACCCAGGTTCGCGTTGCGAAGTGGGCGCCATTTTAGGGATTGCGCCCGGGGTGTCAACGGCTTTTTTGCCCGCCGGACACTGTTCGGTCATAAATTGCACGTCAGTCGCTGGCCTCTCGCTGCTCGACAAAGGCTTTCGCCGCTTCCAGAGTCGGGAAACGCCCCGGTAGCGGCCGACCATCCGGCCCTGCCACGATGTAATGGTCGACGCGCAGCTGCAGGGTGTCGCGCTGCAGCTCGCCCTCTTCGATGATGGTGTGGCGCCCCCAGGCGATGCCGTTGCCGATCATGCTTCGCCGACCACCCGGTCGACGATCAGGTCCGCCAGGTCCTCCACGGACAGCCGGCGGTTGGTGCTGAACCAGTTGGGGGTCCAGCCGATCATGCCGGTCAGCAGCCGCCGCATGATAAAGGGGTCGGCGTGGAAGGCGCCCGCCCGGTGCAAGCGACCCAGCACGTCCAACCAAATCTGCTCGTAGATCTCACGCAGCGCCAGCGCCTCTTTCTGCTTGGGCTCGCTGAGACAGCGCCACTCCCCCACCATCACCACCATGGCTTCGCGGGTGTCGCCCACGGTGGCGGTGAGCTCGGCGCGCACCAGGTTACGCAGCTGCTCCAGGGGCGTCTCCCCGTCGGCCACCGCCTGGCGCAGCCGCTCGGTGTTGAAGCGGATCACCTCCTCCATCACCGCGAACAGGATCTCTTCCTTACTTTTAAAGTGGTGGAAAATCGAACCGCTCTGGATGCCCACCGCCGCGGCGATATCACGCACCGTGGTGCGGTCGAACCCCTTGTCCCGGAACAGATGGGCAGCGGCGCTCAACAAGCGGCCCCGGGGCGAATTGTCGATGCCGTGGATGGCGTGTGTGTCGGGCATGGCGGTGGCTCCTCCTGGGGGCGCATTTAATCGCTGCAAGCTGCAAGCTGCAAGCCGTCTTGGACGGGCTTGTGGGAACGGACCCTGTGGGAGCGGGCCCAGCCCGCTCCCACAATGTACTACCTCTACCTCTTGCCAAACCAAGCGCTTGCTTGGTAGCTTACAAAATCATTCGGATAACAGCAATCAGGACTCCATCATGGCCGATCCCGTTCGTATTGGCTGCGCCGCCGGCTTCTGGGGCGACACCAACACTGCCGCCTTCCAACTGGTGCGCCAGGGAAACATCGATTACCTGGTATTCGACTACCTGGCTGAGGTCACGTTGTCGATCATGGCGGGCGCCCGTATGAAGGACCCCAGCGCCGGCTACGCCCACGATTTCGTCACCCAGGTGATGGCGCCGCTGGCCCGCGAGATCAAAGAGAAGAACATCAAAGTCGTCAGCAACGCCGGCGGCGTGAACCCGCGCGCCTGCCGCGAGGCCCTGCAAAAGGTGTTCGCCGAAGCGGGCGTGGAAATGAGCATTGCGCTGGTGGAAGGCGACGACCTCAATGGCCGCCGCGACCAGTTCAGCGACTGCAAGGAACTGGACACCGGCGCCGGCCTGCCGCCGGTCACCGTGACCATGAACGCCTACCTCGGCGCCCTGCCGATCCAGGCGGCGCTGGACGCTGGCGCCGATCTGGTGCTGACCGGCCGCATCGCCGATTCGGCGCTGGTGCTGGGCCCGCTGATGCACGAGTTCAAATGGGCCGATGACGACTACGACAAGCTCGCCCAGGGCTCCCTGGCCGGCCATGTGATCGAATGCGGGGCCCAGTGCACCGGCGGCAACTTCACCGACTGGCGGGAAGTGCCGGACTTTCACAACATGGGCTTCCCGATCGCCGAGTGCCACGACGACGGCACTTTTGTGATCACCAAACCGCCCGGCACCGGCGGCCTGGTGACCCCGGCCACGGTGGGCGAACAGGTGCTCTACGAAATCGGCGACCCGCGCGCCTACATGCTGCCCGACGTGGTCTGCGATTTCACCGGCGTCACTCTGGCCCAGGACGGCGAGCACCGCGTCCGGGTGAGCGGCGCTCGCGGCCTGCCGCCCACCGACACCTATAAAGTGTCCGCCACCTACCCGGACGGTCAGCGCATCACGGCGTCGTTTCTGATGGGCGGTCGGGAAGCGCCGGCCAAGGGCCGCGCGGTGGCGGCGGCGATTCTGAAGAAGACCGACGGCCTGCTGGAACAGCTGGGCATGGCGCCGATGCGCGACACCAGCGTGGAGATTCTCGGCAGCGAAGCCACCTACGGCGCCCAGGCACGACGCGAAGACAGCCGCGAGGTGGTGGTGAAAATCGCCGCCCTGCACGACGACCGCAAGGCGCTGGGCCTGTTCGCCCGGGAAATCGCCCAGGCGGCCACCGGCATGGCGCCGGGCCTGTCCGGGCTGGTCGGCGGCCGGCCCAAGCCGATGCCGCGCATCCGTCTGTTCTCCACTCTGGTGCACAAGGTGGATGTCACCGCCACCGTGGACCTGGACGGCACCCCCACGGAAGTGGGCGTGCCGGTCGGCACGCCCCTGGATACCGCCCGTCTGCCCGATACCAACGGCAAAGAAACGGCCAGCGGCGACACCACCGTGCCGCTGGTGAAACTGGCCTGGGCGCGCTCCGGCGACAAGGGCGACCACGCCAACATCGGCGTGATGGCGCGCAAGCCGGAATACCTGCCCTACCTGCGCGCCGCGCTCACCGACGCCGCCGTGGCGGATTACATGAAACACGTGCTCGACCCACAACGCGGCAGCGTCAGCCATTGGGAACTGCCGGGCTTTAATGCCTTCAACTTCCTGCTGCGCCATGCCCTGGGCGGCGGCGGCATCGCCAGCCTGCGCATCGACCCGCAGGGCAAGGCGTTCGCCCAACAGCTTCTGGACTTTCCGGTGCCCGTAAGCGCCGACATCCTGGAAACCCTACAGTGAGGATTATCTGAATGCCGTACCGTTCCGTATTCCGCGACGACCTGTTCGCCGGTAAGACCATCATCGTTACCGGCGGCGGCTCCGGCATCGGCCGCTGCACCGCCCATGAACTGGCGGCACTGGGCGCCCGGGTGGTGCTGCTGGGCCGCAAGGAAGACAAGCTTAAGACCGTGGCCGGGGAGATTCTTGAGGACACCGGCCGGGAAGCGCTGGTGTTCACCTGCGATATTCGCGACGAAGACAACGTCCGCGAGACCGTGGCGGCGATCTACCAGCAGGTGCATCAGGTGGACGGCCTGGTCAACAACGCCGGCGGCCAGTTTCCCTCGCCGGTGGCGATGATCAGCCAGAAAGGCTGGGAAACGGTGATCCGTACCAACCTGACCGGCGGCTTTCTGATGGCCCGGGAAGTGTTCATGCAAGGCATGAACAAGACCGGTGGCAGCATCGTCAATATCGTCGCCGACATGTGGGGCGGCATGCCCGGCATGGGCCACTCCGGCGCCGCCCGCGCCGGCATGGACAACTTCACCAAAACCGCCGCCCTGGAATGGGCCTGCGCCGG
>JBFJUC010000283.1:0-3508 GCA_041624875.1 Alcanivorax sp. | reverse complement strand
GGTGCTTTCGTCGCGCCAGTAGGAGGTATAGGTGAGCTGTTTGATCACCGTGCCCAGGGTGCGCTGCACCACATTGCCCCGGCTCCAGGCGTCGAAATAGTCGCGGGCGGTGGTCTCATCCAGATCCACGAAGCGCTTGCCGTGGAAAAACACCGCGCCGTTATCGAACAGGGTCAGACCAGTGGCCACGTCCTTGCGGGTGGCCGCGTCCATGAAACCGAGAATGCCCTGCACATTGCGCACCACCGGCACCTGATCGCTGGGCGTGAGATCGGTGCCCACGGTGGGCAGCAGCGCCACCCGCGCCCGGTCAAAGAGATGGTATTCCTGGCGGCTCAAACCGTCGGCCCAATCCGGTTTCGGGCGGTCGTCCAGGGGCGACAGGCGCAACAACGCGAAGCCGCCCGCGGCGGCGGCGGCCACGCCGGCACCGCCGACCAGGCCCCACTTAAGGAACCGCCGCCGGGTCACGCCCTGCTGAAAGGCCGAGGACAACCGGCGCGCTGTTTGTTGTTGTGATGACATCGGAGATTCTCGTCGAGCTCGGGGATGCCTTGAAGCTACTCAAGAGGCCCGGGCAATACAATATGTTTACCCTGACAGCGCCGCTTGACCGCTCAGCACAGCCCTTCCCATTGACGCTTGGCCGGCTTACGGATACTGTTCTTATGTACAGTATCTCGAACTCCCGGATGTTCCTCCATGCCGCCCATGCCGCCTGATTTCTTGCAACCCTCTTCCTTGCAACACGTGCTGGCCCGCAGGGACACCTGGTGGGGCCGCGAAAGCACCGGTCCCGGCCAGGGGCAAAGCACCGGCTTCGCCGACCTGGACCGGATACTGGCCGGCGGCGGCTGGCCGGAGCAGGGCCTGGTGGAGCTGCTCTGCCCGCTGCCCTGCCCGGCGGTGCTGCATCTGCTGCTGCCGGTGCTGGCCAGCGACGGCCCCGGCGCCCGCCTGATCGCCAACCCGCCAATGCGCCCTTCCGCCACCATGCTGGCCCGGGCCGGGGTGCCCCTGGGCGACCTGCTGATTCTGCGCAGCGACGACCGCGCCACCCTGCTGCGCGCCAGCTTCGAAGCGATCGCCGGCGACACCGTGCGGCTGGCGCTGCTGTGGGCACCGGGCGGGCCGTTGCCGGCGGGCACGCTGCGGCGTTTGCACCTGGGCGCGCAACAGGGGCGTTGCCTGCTGATACTGGTGCGCCCGCGCCAGGCCGGCCAGCAACCCAGCCCGGCGCCACTGCGCCTGGACCTGAGCTGCCCGGCCCCCGGCGAACTGACCGTCACCGTGCACAAGCAGCCCGGCGGCCGGGCCGGGCAGTATTGCCACCTGCCACTGCTGCCCGAGCACCTGCGCCGGCGGCCGCCGGCCTGCCGCGAGCTGCCGGCCCTGACCCGCCGTCCGACGCCGGAGCCCGCTCTGCGCACGCCGTTGTTGCGGCTGCCCGCCCCCGCCACCCCGGAGGTGCGGCCATGAGCCCGCTGTGGCTGGCGCTGCATTTTCCGCTGCTGGCACTGGAGGCGGAACACGGCCCGCGCCCGGAGCCGCGCGTGCTGGTACGCGGCAACCGGGTACTGCTGGCCAACCCGGCGGCCCGTGCCGCCGGCGTGGAAGCGGGCCTGCGCCTGGGCACCGCCCGTGCCCTGTGCGAAGCGCTGGAAGTGCACGAAGCCCGGGCCGACCAGCAGCACCAGGCGTTGCTGCGCGAAGCCCGCCAACTGCTGGTCCTCACGCCCCAGGTCTGCCCGGCGCCGCCGGCCACCGTGCTATTGGAAGTGGGCGGCTGCCTGAAACTGTTCGGCGGCCTTGAAGCACTGCTCGCCCGGGTCGACCGCTACCGGCTGCACTGCCCGCTGACCAGCCGCCTGGGCATCGGCCCCACACCGTTGGCCGCCTGGCACCTTACCGACCCGCCGGCCCTGGACGCGCCCCCGGAAGCGGCGTGCTTCCAGGCCTGGCTGGCGGACCTATCGCTCGCTGATCTGGACCTGGACGAGCGCCTGCGCCGACGCCTGCAGGCGCCCGGTTTCCGCACCCTGGGCGAGTTGTTCCCGCTGCCCCGGGCGGCGCTGGGCAAACGCTTCGGGGTCGACTTTCTGGACTGGCTGCAGCGTCTGCTCGGCGAGCAGGCGGACCCGCGCAAACCGATTTCCCCGCCGCGCCCGTTCCGCGAGCGGCTCGACTTCGACGACCCGCTGGACGACCTGGACCGGCTCAGCGGCCCCATGAGCACCCTGCTGGCCAAGCTGGAAGACACCCTGAACCGCCACCAGGAAAGCCTGGTAACCCTGCGCTGGCACCTGTATCTGAACAACGGCCACCGGGACACCCTGATCGTGCGGCGCGCCCGACAAGGCCACGACGCCGCCACCTGGCTGGACCTCAGCCAGCGGCGCCTGAGCCATCATGAGCTGAGCGCCCCACTGCTCGGCCTGGGCCTGGACGGCGGCCGCCCTCGACCGCGCAACCCCGGCCTCGCCGAGCTGTTCCCGGACCCCGGCGCCCGCCCGCCGCTAGCCGGCCTGTTGGAAAAACTGGCCGGCGAACCGGCCCTGGGCGTGTACCGCCCGGACCGGGGCGACGGCCACCTGCCGGAAGAAACCGAACGGGGCCAAGCGCCATTGTCGGCGGCGCCCAAGCCGGTCGCCGACGATGGCCGGGACCGCGATCAGGACCGCCCCCTGTGGCTGCTCGACCCGCCCCGGCCGCTGACCCTGCGCGACCGGGTGCCCCACTGGCGCGGCCGGCCACTGACCCTGTTCCCCCAGGAAGAACGTTTCAGCCAGCCCTGGCAAGACCTGGCCGCGCGCCGCTACCGCGTCGCCCACCACCCCGACGGGCTTTGTTGCTGGGTGTTCGAGGACGACCAGGCGCGCTGGTGGTTGCAGGGTTTTTTCTGAAATGGATTTCGCGGAACTGCATTGCACCAGCGCCTTCACCTTCCTGACCGGCGCCAGCCAACCCGAAGAACTGGTGCTGCAGGCCTGGCGCCAGGGCTACCGGGCTCTGGCGATCACCGACGACGGCTCCCTGGCCGGAGTGGTGCGTGCCTACCAGGCCCGCGAGAACCTAAAAAAAGCCCTGGAAAACGAAGGCCGCACGCTGGATTTCCGGCTGATCGTGGGCAGCCACTTCCGACTGCACCAGGACCAGGGCGAACTGCGCCTGGTGCTGCTGGCCCGCGACCGCCAGGCCTACGGCGAGATCGCCACGCTGATCACCCGCGGCCGCCGCCGCGCGCAGAAAGGCCACTACCGGCTGCACTGGCAGGACCTGACGCGCATCGACCGCAACGCCCTGTGCCTGTGGCTGCCCGCCGGGGACGACCGCGACGCGCACCACGTCGCCCTGCTCAAAGCGCACTTCGGCGAGCGCCTGTGGCTGGCCTGCGAACTGCTCCAGGACGGCAACGACGCCCTGCACTACCGCTACTGCTATCAGCTGGCGGACCGCTTCGGGCTGGCCATGACCGCCGCCAACGACGTCCACTACCACCGGCCGGAGC
>JBFJUC010000282.1:0-3515 GCA_041624875.1 Alcanivorax sp. | reverse complement strand
GCGCCGCCGTGATGACCCTGAACAGCGCCAACGCCGCCCTGGAACAGGTGCTCTACCACCTGCAAACCGCCATGCCCCGCACCCGCGACGACCAGGACCACTGGCTCGCCCACGCCTCGCCGCTCGCCTGAGCGGCACGGCCGTACCTTCTTTCTTCAGGTGGCTATCGTGCCACCTCCAGTTAAGATATTCTTGACGGATATTCGATATATTGAATCCCGATAGACCTCATAACCTTTTGATTTAAAAGGTTTTATATTTCATTTTTGAACTTAACTCAATCCGGGATTGAACTTAACGAGGTCAGGATGCCCTCTTTCAAGCACTTCGATCTGTCTCTGTTGAATCCCTCGTTTGATTCGCCGCTGGTGGATGTTCTTAACGAATTGGAACATCTGCGGCGTCTACGCCTGGAAGGCACCACACCCTATCCGGTCTTCTTCGAACTGAAGACACTGTTTCACATGCTCGAAAGCCTCGGTTCCGCTCGCATTGAAGGGAATCACACCACGCTCGCGGATTACGTGGACAGCAAGGTTCAAGGGGCGGCCCAGCCCGGTGAGCAGCTTCGGGAAGTCACCAATATCGAAGAGGCCATGACGTATATCGATAAGGCGGTCACCGAGAAGACCCCCATTACAGAAATACTGATTCGCGAACTCCACGCCATAACCGTAGAGCAGCTCACGGAAGAAGGTGATAGAACACCCGGCGCTTACCGTGAGGGAGGCGTAGTCATCGCCGCCTCAGAACATCTGCCACCTGACGCCGTGCAGGTATCCGCTTACATGGAAGAGTTGGTTGGTTTTATCAACAAAGATGACCCACCGAAATACGACCTGATGAAAGTCGCTTTGGCCCACCACCGGTTTGGCTGGATCCACCCATTCAGAAACGGCAACGGTCGAGTAGTGCGCCTGCTCACCTATGCGCTACTGATAAAATATGGGTTCGAGGTCTCCATGGCAGGCCGGATTCTCAATCCAACAGCCGTATTCTGTAACGACCGTGACCTCTACTACCGCATGCTGGGAGTGGGGGATACCGGCACGCAAGAGGGCCTGGAACGGTGGTGTACCTATGTGCTGACCGGTGTGCTGGACGAACTCCGCAAGGTAGACCAGTTAACCGATTACGGCTTCCTCAAGGAGCGGATCCTTTACCCTGCCTTAAACCATGCCAAAGATCGGCAACTGATAACCGCCCTTGAAAGAAACATCTTGTCGCTCGCGGTACAGAACGGCGTCGTTAAATCCTCCGATTTGGTACCCGCCATGCCAAAGTTGAAAGCCGGCCAAAGGACCTATCAGATTCGTCGACTGGTCAACAGCGGCATGTTGCGTCCTATCGCTGAAAACGCCCGGCAGTACACTGTCGGCTTCACCAACAACTACCTGATCCGTGGCGTCATTCAGGCTCTTGCCGACGAGGGCTACATCCCCTCCACCCTGAGTGGCCCCACCTGATCGGTAAGAAAGCACGGCCGTTTGTTGTATTAACGAAACGGTAACGGTTTGATCACGCATCGCCCGCGCGGAGGCGGTATGCTCGGGTAAAAGGGTCGGATCCGAGGAATAGCCATGGTTCGCAGGTTGATCACCCGCGCGGCGTTGCCCGCGCTTCTATTGCTGGGCGCCGCCGCCGGCGCCCAGGAAGCCACGCCGCGTATTATTGGTGGTGACGACGCCACCGGGGATTGGCCGTGGGCTGCACTCATCGAGATCGATACCGACCCCAGCACCCGGGGGGCCGGCTACTGCAGCGGTATGGCGCTGACCGACCAATTGGTGGTCACGGCGGCACACTGCTTCTTTGACGACCAGGAGCGCCGGGTAACTGATCCCGACGTGCTGACTGTCTGGATCGGTAGCGGTCCGGGACCGTTGCAAAGCCGTTCCGTAAGTGCATTCGAACTGCCCGCCGTTCAGACCTATGCGGACGCACTGTTTGACGTTGGCCAGGATATTGCCCTGTTGCGCTTAAGCAGCCCCGTCAGCCTTAACACCTTCCCTAGTCTGGTGGACGAATCGCGCCGTCAGAGTCTTGAAGCGCTGGATCAATCGCGCGCTGATGAAGCCTTAACAGCCATCGGCTGGGGCATCACCAGCCCGAACAGCAATGACCTCGCGGATACCTTGCAAGAGGTACAGCTCGACTACGTGCCGTTCTCTGTTTGTGACCAAGCCTGGAGCTTTCAACTCGAAAGCGGCCAGATGCTGTGCGCCGCTGAATTGAATCCGGTCAACCAGCAGCGCCAGGACACCTGCCAGGGCGACAGTGGCGGCCCGCTCTTCCTGGGTGAGGACCCGGCTCCTTATGTGATAGGCCTGACCAGCTTCGGCACTCCCGATTGCGCCAGCCAACGACCGACCGTTTATACCGATGTGTCCGGACAAATCGACTTCATTGAGAACGCTGGCGTTACTTTGGGCGAGCCGCTGGTGGATTTGAATTTCACCACTGGCCGTGACCGCTACTACACGGCGCCGGACTCCTCGGTGACGATCACCGCCAGCCTGGTTAACGACAGCCTGATTCGAACGGTCAGCAACCCGTCCTTTTCTTACACGGACAGCGGCCTGGACGTGACGGCCAACTGGAGCGGTTGTTCAGGGTCCAATCCCTGCGAGGTGGCGGCTGAACTATCGCCCGAGGCCAGCAGAAGCGGCAACTTTGAGGTGGGACAAAGCGTTCTAAGCGCCTCGCCACACCGAGGCGTTTTATCTATCAGTTCTTCCTCCGGTGAAGACGACTACCGCATAAAGAACAATGATCGGGAAATCCCCGTGATCTTTTCCGACCAGGCGGACCTGAGCGTTACCGCACGGCGAGTGGTGGCGGAAGCAGACAGCGCCAATAACGGCCAGGCGACAATCGAAATCACGGTCACCAACCTGTCCTATTTGACTGGCGCGATCGCCAATCAGGTTGAGCTGAACGTGGCGCCACCCAGCGACGCATCGATCGTCGGCAGCAGCGCCAACTGCCAGTCCGACCCCTGCATTCTGGTCTCATCACTCGGCCCCGAGCAGGAGGTTACCGCCCGGTTTACGCTCAGTACGTCCACACCCCGCGAGAGCACGTTCAGCGCGACGGTCAGTGCGGAAAACGGGGATTTTCCCACCGACAACAACAGCGCCAGTGTCACCTTCAATTACGCCGGGCAACAAGCCACTTCCAGCAGTGATGGCGGTGGCGGCGGCGGTGGTGGCGGCGCCCTGGGCGCTCTGCTGGCGCTGATCGCGCTCGCCGGCCTGCGCCGACACTTGTAGGAGCGGGCCCCGCCCGCGAAAGGCAAGCTTTGCTTGCCGGCGGGATTCCAGTGGCGTCTCTAACGGCAGCACAAACAGCGTTTCTGGGATCCTGCCGGGTGGCTATAAGCCACCCTTTCGCGGGCGGGGCCCGCTCCCACAAGAGGCCCGCTCCCACAAGAGCCGCCGGTTTAGTGGTGGAAGAGGCGCTCCAGGTAGGCGAACAGGTAGTCGGCGTCGGTGAGCGGGGCGCGGTAGCCCAGG
>JBFJUC010000281.1:0-3519 GCA_041624875.1 Alcanivorax sp. | reverse complement strand
TGCCCGCCGTCGACGTGGACTGGCCCAGCTACGCGGGCAAGAAGAAACACCATCCCTGGTACCTGCTGGCCGCCCGCCTGCTGGCCGACAACGGCCTGCGCATTCTGATGCACGGTGGCCCGGCGCATACCCCGAACCGCCGCTACAGCGACGACATGCTGGCGGAGCTGGGCCTGGCGCTGCCGGCCTCGGTGGCCGAGGCGGGTGAGCAGCTGGACAGCGACGGCCTGACCTATCTGGATCTGGGGCACTTCTGCCCGGCCCTGCCGGAGCTGCTGATGATGCGTTTTCAGCTGGGCCTGCGCTCACCGATCAACACGCTGGCACGCAGCCTCAACCCGGCGGCGGCGCCGCTGAGCATGCAGAGCGTGTTTCACCCCGCTTATCTGGAGCTGCATCTGGGCGCGGCGAGCGCCTGCGGCGACCGCAACCTGCTGCTGTTCAAGGGCGAAGGCGGCGAACTGGAAATCCGCCCGGACGCGCGCACCGCCCTCACCGGGCTGCGCCACGGCGAGCCGGCGGACGGCGTTCTGAGCGCCGCCATGGGCCGCCAGACGCCGCCGGGCGAGGTGTCGTTGGCGCCGCTGCAGGCGCTGTGGCGAGGCCAGAGGGACGACGCCTACGGCCAGGCCGCGGTGATCAAAACCGTGGCGGCGGTGCTGTGGGGGCTGGAAAAAGTCACCAGCCTGGAGGAAGGCGAGAAGGCGGGCGCCGCCCTGTGGGAGGCGCGCCGCCGGGACCGGCTTTAGCAGGTTGCTTGGTTGCTATGCGCCGAACCAGCGGTAGCGCGGGTGCAGACTCACCACGCTGCCAACGATGATCAAAGTAGGCGCGTGGACTTCACGGCCTTCGATGCGCTCAGCCAGATCGGCCAGGGTGCCGGTAATCACCTCCTGGGCGTCGGTGGTGCCCCGCGAGACCAGCGCCACCGGCGTGTCCGCCGCGCGCCCGTGCTCGATCAGCCGGGCGCAGATTTCGCGCAGCCCCACCAGCCCCATGTAGAACACCAGAGTTTCCTGTTCCGCTACCAGGGTGGCCCAATTCAGGTCCACGCTGCCGTCCTTGCGGTGGCCGGTGACAAAACGTACCGACTGGGCGTGGTCGCGGTGGGTCAGCGGGATACCGGCGTAGGCGGCACAGCCACTGGCGGCGGTGATGCCGGGCACCACCTGGAACGGGATGCCGGCCGCCACCACCTCTTCCAGCTCCTCGCCGCCACGGCCGAAAATAAAGGGATCGCCGCCCTTCAGTCGGCATACTTTCCTGCCCTCGCGGGCGTAATGCACCAGCAAATCGTTGATGTTGTCCTGCGGCAAGGTGTGCCGGTCGCGCGCCTTGCCCACGTAGATCAGCTCTGCGTCCTCACGGGCCAGGGCGAGGATTTCCGGTGCCACCAGACGGTCGTACAGTACCGTGTCCGCCTTGCGCAAAAGATGCAGGCCGCGGAACGTCAGCAGATCCGGATCGCCGGGGCCCGCGCCCACCAGATAGACCTCACCGCCCACCGGCGGCGGACGGTCCCGGTCGGCATGCGCCACGGCGGCGTGCAGCGCCGCCTCCGCGTCGGATTCATGCCCGGAAAGCACCTGCTCCACCAGCGGACCGTCCAGTTGCCGCTCCCAGAACGCTTCACGGGCCTTACGATCCGGCAGTGCTCGGGCCAGCGGCGCGCGGAAACGACCCAGAATGGCGGCGAGGCGTCCCCACCGGCTGGGCAGCCAGGCTTCCAGCCGGGCCCGCAGGCGCCGGGTCAGCACCGGCGACACGCCGGAAGAACTGATGGTGATGAATAGGGGGTCGCGGTCGATCAACGCGGGAAACACGAAACTGCTGATGTCCGGCCGGTCGACCACATTGACCGGCACGCCCCGGGTGGCGCAGAGGGCCGCGACGCGCTCGTTGAGCAACTCGTCGTCGGTGGCCAGCACCACCAGCCGGGCCCCTTCCAGGTCGTGGTCCTGAAACGCACGGCGGTGACATTCGCCGCCGGCCCCTTCCCGCTCCACCAAAGCCGGCAGCTCGGCGCGCCATTGCGGCGCCACCACACGCAGGCGCGCCCCGGCCCGATCCAGCAGGCGCGCCTTGCGCAGCGCGGTGTCACCGCCGCCCACCACGACCACGGTGTGACCGGCGAGCTTGAGCCCCAGGGGCAGAAAGTCCATGGCGTTGTTGTCCTCTCGGCGTGCTTTCAGCTCAGCCGCTCCAGGCCTCGCATGTAGGGCCGCAGGGCCTCGGGCACGGTCACCGAGCCGTCTTCGTTCTGGTAGTTCTCGAGAATCGCGACCAGAGTCCGGCCCACGGCCAGACCGGAACCATTCAAGGAATGTACCAGTTCCGGCTTGCCGGTCTCCGGATTACGCCAGCGGGCCTGCATGCGGCGGGCCTGGTAATCCCGGAAACTGGAACAGGAGGAGATTTCCCGGTAGCGCCCCTGGCTGGGCAGCCACACCTCGATATCGTAGGTCTTGGCGGCGGAGAAGCCCAGATCGCCGCCGCACAGGATCACCACGCGGTAAGGCAGGCCCAACTTCTGGAGAATCGCCTCGGCGTGGCCGGTGAGGTCTTCCAGTGCCTGATCGGACTGGCCGGCGGGCACCAACTGCACCAGCTCCACCTTCTCGAACTGATGCTGGCGAATCATGCCGCGGGTGTCCTTGCCGTGGCTGCCCGCTTCCGAACGGAAACAGGGGGTGTGGCAGACGTAGCGACGCGGCATGCTGTCCGCTTCAAGAATTTCGTCGGCGGCCAGGTTGGTGACCGGCACTTCGGCGGTGGGGATCAGATAGAGCGCCCGTTCGCCTTCCATCTTGAACAGGTCTTCCTCGAATTTGGGCAGCTGCCCGGTGCCGCGCAGGGCCTCCGGGCCCACCAGATACGGCACATACAGTTCCTGATAACCGTGCTCCACGGCGTGGGTATCGAGCATGAAGTCGATCAGCGCCCGGTGCAGGCGCGCGAGCTGGCCGCTCATCACCGCGAAGCGGGCGCCAGACAGCTTGCTGGCCCGGTCAAAATCCAGGTGGCCCTGGGTGAACGCCTCGCCCAGATCCACATGGTCCTTGGCGGTGAACGCCAGTTCGGTGGGGGTGCCCCACTGCCGCACTTCCACGTTGTCGTCTTCGTCGTTGCCGGCGGGCACGTCGTGCACGGGCACATTGGGCACGCCCATCAGAAAGTCGCGAATCTCTTCCTGGACCGCCTTGGCACGGGCCACTTCCTGGTCCAGTTCCGCGTCCAGGGTTTTCAAGGTTTCCGCTACCTTTGCCTTGGCGGCGTCCACATCCATGCCCGACTTGATCAGCTCGCCCACTTCCTTGGAGGCTTTCTTGCGCCGCGCCTGCAGGTCCTGGGAGCGTACGTCCGCGTCTTTACGCTTGGCGTCGAGACTCTGGAACGTGGCCAGATCCAGGTCATAGCCCCGCTTTTTCAGCGCTTCACGAATGGCGTCGCCGTCCTGGCGCAGCACACGGATATCAAGCATGGTCGATCCCCTTGGGAATAAATCGGTGGTTCATCTCG
>JBFJUC010000280.1:0-3531 GCA_041624875.1 Alcanivorax sp. | reverse complement strand
CGTGCGCGATAAGGTCCTGCCTCTCGCGCCGGCCAGCGAGGACGGCTGTTTCCTGGTACCCCGGGTGATTGAGTAACCACATGCACGATAAAACACTGACCGAACTTAAAGCCGGCCTGCAAGCCGGGGACTTTTCCTCCCGGGAACTCACCGAGCATTTCCTGGACCGCATCAAACGGCACGACGGCGAGCTGAACAGCTTTATTACCGTCACCGAGGACCAGGCGCTGCGGCAGGCGGACGCCGCCGACCAGGCGATCGCCGCCGGCGACCATCGCCTGCTCACCGGGCTGCCGATCGCGCACAAGGATATTTTCTGCACCGAGGGCGTGCGCACCAGTTGCGGCTCGCGGATGCTGGATAATTTCATCGCCCCCTATACCGCCACGGCGGTGGATAAAATGGCGGCCGAAGGCGCGGTGATGCTGGGCAAGACCAACATGGATGAATTCGCCATGGGGTCCTCCAACGAAACCAGTTTCTACGGTCCGGTGAAAAACCCCTGGGACACGGAGCGCGTTCCCGGCGGCTCCTCCGGCGGTGCCGCCGCCAGTCTGGCGGCGCGGCTGGCGCCCGGCGCCACCGGCACCGACACCGGCGGCTCGATCCGCCAGCCGGCGGCGCTGAACGGCGTCACCGGCCTTAAACCCACCTATGGCCGGGTGTCCCGCTGGGGCATGATCGCCTTCGCCTCGAGCCTCGACCAGGCCGGCCCGCTGGGCCTGTCCGCCGCCGACTGCGCCCTGATGCTGCAAGCCATGGCCGGCCACGACGACAAGGACTCCACCTGCCTCAACGAGCCGGTGGACGATTACCTCGGCGCCCTGGACCAGAGCGTGGACGGTTTGAAGATCGGCGTGCCGGAAGAATTTTTCCCTGACAACCTGGACGGCGCCGTCGCCGATAACGCCCGCGAGGCCATGCGCGAGCTGGAAAAACAGGGCGCCAAACTGGTCAAGCTGTCGCTGCCCAGCATCAAGCTGTCGGTGCCGGCTTACTATGTGATCGCGCCGGCGGAAGCCAGCTCCAATCTTTCGCGCTTCGACGGCGTGCGCTTCGGCTACCGCTGCGACAACCCCACGGATCTGGAAGACCTGTACAAGCGCTCGCGCTCGGAAGGCTTCGGCGCCGAAGTGAAGCGCCGTATCCTGGTCGGCACCTACGCGCTGTCCGCCGGTTATTACGACGCCTACTACAAGCGCGCACAGAAAGTACGCCGCCTGATCCGCGATGATTTCTCCCGCGCGTTCAAGGACGTGGATGTGATCATGGGCCCCACCTCACCGGAAACCGCCTTTAAGCTGGGCGCCAAGGCGGACGACCCGGTCAATATGTACATGGCCGACGTGTTCACCATCGCCGTGAACCTGGCCGGCCTGCCGGCGCTGTCCATGCCCAGCGGCTTGATCAACGGTCTGCCCGCCGGCACCCAGGTGATCGGCAACTATTTCCAGGAAGGCCGCATACTGAATGTGGCGCACCGCTACCAGATGGCCACGGACTGGCATCAACAGGCGCCGGGAGGTTTCGCATGAGCCATTCAGGAAACTGGGAAGTCGTGATCGGCCTGGAAGTGCACGTGCAACTGGCCACCGAATCAAAGATCTTTTCCGGCACCAGCACCCGCACCGGCGACCAACCCAACCGCCACGCCAGCCTGATTGATCTGGGCATGCCCGGCACCCTGCCGGTGGTGAACAAGGAAGCGATCCGCAACGCCATCCGTTTTGGTCTGGCGGTGAACGCGGACATCGCCCGCCGCTCGGTATTCGAACGGAAAAATTATTTTTACCCGGACCTGCCCAAGGGCTACCAGACCACACAGCTGGCGGAGCCCATCCTCGGCGCCGGCGAAGTGGAAGTGCAATTGGAAAACGGCGACAAAAAGGTAGTGCGTATTCACCACGCCCACCTGGAAGAAGACGCCGGCAAGTCCCTGCATGAGGACTTTCATGGGCAAACCGGCATCGACCTCAACCGCGCCGGCACGCCGCTGATCGAAATCGTTTCCGAGCCGGACATGAGCGGCGCCGAGGACGCGGTGGCGTTCGCCCGCAAGCTGCATTCCATCGTCACCTCACTGGGCATCTGCGACGGCGACATGTCCCAGGGCAATATGCGCTTTGACGTGAACATTTCCGTGCGCCGCCCCGGCGAACCGCTCGGCACGCGCACCGAAACCAAGAACCTCAACTCGTTCCGCTTCATGGAAAAAGCCATCGCCCTGGAAGTGGCGCGGCAGATCGACGTGCTCGAAGACGGCGGTGAAATCGTTCAGGAAACCCGGCTCTACAACGGCGAGACCAACACCGCCCGTTCCATGCGCACCAAGGAAGACGCCAACGATTACCGCTACTTCCCGTGCCCGGACCTGCTGCCGGTGATGGTCAGCGAGGAAGAAATACAGACGCTGCGCGATGCACTTCCGGAGTTGCCGGACGCCCGCAAGGCCCGCTACATCGAGCGCTACCAGCTGTCGGCCTACGACGCTGACCTGTTGTCCGGCTCCATCGCCACGGCGCGCTACTTTGAAGCCGCCGCCGAGCATGGCGGCGACGCCAAGCTGGCCGCCAACTGGGTGATGGGCGAACTGGCCGCCAAACTCAACGTGGAAGACAAAGACATCGCCGACAGCCCGGTGTCCGCCGAGCACCTGGGTGAGCTGATCCAGCGCCTCAAGGACGGCACCATCAGTTCCAAGATCGCCAAGCAGGTGTTCGAAGCCTGCTGGAACGGTGACGGCAACCCGGACCAGATCATCGAGGCGCAGGGTCTCAAGCAGATGAGCGATAGCGGCGAGCTGGAAAAAATCGTCGACCAGGTGATCGCCGACAGCCCCGCCCAGGTGGAGGACTACCGCAACGCCGACGACGCCAAGCGCAAAAAGAAAATTGGATTTTTCGTCGGCCAGGTAATGAAAGCCACCCAGGGCAAGGCCAACCCGCAGCAGGTCAACCAACTGCTTCAAGAGAAACTATGAACGAACCGCGCGTAACGCTGGCCATCGAAGGCCACATTGCCACCGTGTCCCTGAACCGCCCGGACAAGTACAACGGTCTGGATCTGGAAATGATGCGCGGCCTGGTGGCCTGCGCCAAGACGATTAAAAAGAACCGCGAGGTGCGGGTAGTGATTCTGCGCGGCGAAGGCAAGGCGTTCTGCGCCGGGCTCGACTTCGCCACCGTCACCAAGACGCCGCTGAAAATGCTGCTGGCGTTCACCAAGTTCGGCGTCAAGAAAACCAATCTGTTCCAGCAGGCCTGCTGGGCCTGGCGGCAACTGCCGGTGCCGGTGATCGCGGTGCTGCACGGCTACTGCTACGGCGGCGGCCTGCAGCTGGCACTGGCGGCGGATTTCCGCATCGCCACGCCGGACTGCGAACTGTCGGTAATGGAGAGCAAATGGGGCCTGATCCCGGACATGACCGGGACCGTCACTTTGCGCGAATTAGTGCCCATGGACGTGGCCAAGGAGCTGGCCATGACCGGCCGCCGTTTCGACGCCGTGGAAGCCAAGAGCCTGCACTTGGTG
>JBFJUC010000279.1:0-3545 GCA_041624875.1 Alcanivorax sp. | reverse complement strand
CCCGGCCTCGCTGCTGCCGCCCAGGCGGTAGGGCACGCCGCGCCAGCGCTCCGCCTGGGCCCGCAGCAACGGCAGCACCGGTGACGCCTCGCCATTCAGGCTCTCGGCGGGCACATCGTCGCGCAGCAGCGGCGGCGGGTCGCCGCCAGCGTCGCGCTCTTCCACGTGGGGCGCCGGCCGGCTGGCGCAGCCGGCGAGCAGGGCCGCCAGCACCAGGGCCAGAAGCGGAAACAGGTGTTGCGGGGCGGGGGTGTGGCGCACGGAAACGACTTCTCCCTGGCGTTTTCGGAACGGCGTTTCGCGGACTATACCGCCGCCCGGGGCCGCGGGCCAACGCCGGATTCAGTGATGTCCTTGGTGTTCCATCATATGCTTGGGATTATGCATGCCCTCTTTCACCCCGAAACGGATCAGCAGCACGTTGACCGGATAGGCCACCAGCAGCCCCACCGACAAAGAGATAATCAGCGCGCCCCAGAACACCGGATCACCGATCCGGGCGTCGCCGACCAGACCGGCGTTCACCGCCAGCGCCGACACCTCCATGGCCGTGATGCTGAGCGACTCCGCCACCACCGAATCCTTCAGCGCCACGCCGAACGCCTCACCGGCCTGCATCAGCGGGCCCAGCGTGAAGGCGAAGCCGATGATGTAAGCAAGCGCAAACGAGACCAGGTTCACCGGCCAGCCACTGACGGCGAACAGCCCGGCCAGCGTCAGCACACCGATGATTTCACCCAGGCCGCAGCCGGAATAGCAGTGCGCTACGGAGCGGAAGCTCTTGCGCCACAGGGAGTCGTGTCGAATCTGCCCTCGCCCTGTGTACCAGTACACCGCCAGGCCCAGGGGCCCGGAGTAGAGCACCGTCAGCACCCAGGCGACCTTCATCATGCCGCCCAGAAAGGCGTTGTGGCGGTGCAGATCACGGATCACCCAGGCCGCGCACGCCAGGGATAGCACAGCCCAGACCGCCAACACCGGCCAGGTCAACCATTGAGAAAGCATATCGCCTCCTAACCGTCCCGCGTTCATCACGTGGGCAAAGAGGCACAGCTTCAGCGGGCAGGGCCGGGTCCACAAGCGCGGCCCCGGGATCATTACGAAATTTCACAACGGCGTCAGGCGCCGGCCAGCTCCCGGCGCAGCTCGCCGATCACCGCCGGGTAATCGTCCTTACCGAAAATAGCCGACCCGGCCACGAAGGTGTCGGCGCCGGCGGCGGCCACCTGGCGAATGTTCTTCTCCGAGACGCCACCGTCCACTTCCAGACGGATGTCCCGGCCGCTGGCGTCGATCAAAGCACGCACCTGCTCGATCTTGCCCAGGGTGCCGGGGATGAACGACTGGCCGCCGAAGCCGGGGTTGACGCTCATCAGCAGCACCATGTCGAGCTTGTCCATGACGTACTCCAGGCACGCCGGGCTGGTCGCCGGGTTGAGCACCAGCCCGGCCTGGCAGCCGGCGTCGTGGATAAGCTGCAGGGAGCGGTCCACGTGGGCGGAGGCTTCCGGGTGGAAGGTGATCATGGACGCGCCGGCGTCGGCGAACATGCGGATCAGGTCGTCCACCGGGCTGACCATCAGGTGCACGTCGATGGGCGCGCTGATGCCGTGCTGGCGCAGCGCCTTGCAGACCATCGGCCCGATAGTCAGGTTGGGCACATAGTGGTTGTCCATGACGTCGAAGTGAATCATATCGGCGCCGGCGGCAAGCACCGCGTCGCACTCCTCGCCCAGGCGCGCGAAGTCGGCGGCGAGAATGGAGGGGGCGATGAAGTCGGTTTGCTTGGCCATGAAATGTCCTTAGTCAGTGTCCGGGGCGGGCAGAAAGCGGTTGAGCGCGGCCAACCGTTGCGGGGTGCCGATGTCCCACCAGTGGCCCTGGTGATGCTCACCGCTCACCCGCCCTTGCGCCATGGCGGCGCGCAGCACCGGCGCCAGCCGGCGCTCACCGTCGTCCAGCGCGGCGAACAGGGCCGGGTCGAGCCGGGCGATACCGGCGTAAGTGAGCCGGGGCTCGGCATTATCGCTTACCCGGCCCCCGGCTGTTAAATGGAAATCGCCGGCATCGTGATGGTCCGGGTTGTCCACCAGCACCAGCCGGGCCAGGTCGTCGCCGGTCGGGGCCTCGATCAAGGCGCTGAAATCGTAGTCGGTCCAGATGTCGCCGTTGACCAGCAGAAAAGGGTCCGCCCCCAATAACGGCAAGGCGCGGCGGATGCCACCGGCGGTTTCCAGCGGCGTGCCTTCCCGCGACCAGCGGATCGACACGCCCAGGCGCCCGCCGTCGCCCAGGTGCGCCTCCAGCTGCTCACCCAGCCAGCCGGTGTTGATCACCAGCTCTTCGACACCGGCACCGCGCAGCGCCTCGATATGATGCTCGATCAGCGGCTTGCCGCCGGCCAGCAGCAGCGGCTTGGGAGTGTGGTCGGTGAGCGGTCGCATCCGTTTGCCGTAGCCGGCGGCCAGGATCATGGCGCGCATCAAGGGCACTCCCAGAGATCCAACAGCTGGCCCAGGTCGCCCAGCTCGTCCGGGCGGCGGGCAATCACCGTGCGCAGGTAGGCGAAGAAACGGGGCGCGTCTTCCAGGTACTTGGGCTTGCCGTCACGGTGGCGGATGCGGGCGAAAATGCCGATCACCTTGAGATGCCGCTGGGCGCCCATCAGGTCGCACCAGCGCAGCAGGTCGTCGAAGGCCGCCGGCACCGGCAGCCCGGCCGCGGCGGCGCGCCGGTGGTAATCGCGCAGCCAGTCGAGCACGCGCGCCTCCGGCCAGCTCAGGAAGGCGTCCTTGAACAGGCTGATCAGGTCGTAGCTGAGCGGCCCCGCCACCGCGTCCTGGAAATCGATCACTCCGGGGTTGGGGTCGCTGACCATCAGATTGCGCGGCATGAAATCGCGGTGCACGAACACCCGGGGCTGGGCCAGGGCGGATTCGATCAGCGTCTCGAACACCGCGTCCAGGCGCCCGGCGGTATGGCTATCCAGGCGCAGGCCGCGGTGCTCGCCCAGATACCAGTGTGGAAACAGGTCCAGCTCGCGGCGCAGCAGGGGCCGGTCGTATTCGGGCAGCCCCTGAGTGTCGGCGAAGCGCTGCTGGGTGATCAGGGTCGCCAGGGCGGCGTCGAACCAGGCGTCCGCGTTGTTCTCGTCGAGGGCGGTAAGCCAGGTCTCGCGGCCCATGTCGGTGAGCAGCAGAAAGCCCTGCTCCAGGTCCTGATGCAGGATTTCCGGCACCGCCACGCCGGCGCGGGCCAGACGGCCGGCCACATCCACGAAGGGCCGGCAATCCTCCTGCTCCGGCGGTGCGTCCATGGCGACCAGCGTGCGATCCCCGTGCCGGTAACGGAAGTAGCGCCGGAAACTGGCGTCGGCGGACGCCACGTCGCCACGGACCGGCGCGCCCAGCCAGTCACCGACCCATTGGTCCAGTGCCCGGCGGCGAATATCGGAGTTACCCTTCTCTGGCTGCATTGCCACCATCAATCCATTACACTGCCGCGATTGCGAAACGGCCCTTTTTACCTGTTCCGAGCAGCCGATG
>JBFJUC010000278.1:0-3562 GCA_041624875.1 Alcanivorax sp. | reverse complement strand
GAAGAAGAGCTGCTGCTGGCGATGCCGCTGGTGGCGCTTCACGATCAGTGCCCCGATCCGCCGCCCCAGAGCGCTGGGGATCCGGGCGACCAGGATGACAATCAGTCCGATCCGGATAATCCGTTTGCCGTGCTGGCCCGTTTGAAGGGCCGCCGCAAGTAATACGCCGAGGAGCAACAAATGGCTGTTCAGAAGAGTCGCAAATCCCGTTCCAAGCGTGGCATGCGTCGTTCCCACGATGCGCTGACCGCGCCCGCCATCACCGAAGACGCGAGCACCGGTGAAGTACACCGCCGTCACCACATCTCTCCGGACGGTATGTACCGTGGCCGTCAGGTGCTGCGCACCGCGGAGCTGGACGACGAAGAAGAGTAAGTCCCGTCGCGCTCGGGCGATTTGTCGCCCGTCGATGACAACAGGACGACTGTGTAACGGGAGCCTTCAGGGCTCCCGTTTCTCTATCCACGGCCGGATCGAACTCGTATCATGGCCGCCAAACTTGCTATGAACAGGCCCTAGCCATGTCAGCGGTTGTGACCCTGGCCGTGGACGCCATGGGCGGCGATCACGGTCTGCCCGTGACCGTGCCCGCCGTGGCCCGGATTCTGGCGCGCCACCCTGATCTGCATGTGATCATGGTGGGCGAGCCGTCCGCCCTCGCCGCGGCCCTGAAAAAAGAAAAACTCGACAAGCACCCGCGCCTTGCCCTGACCCCGGCGTCGGAGGTGGTGGCCATGGACGACCCGGTCGCCGTGGCATTGCGCCAGAAGAAAGACTCTTCCATGCGCGTGGCCATCAATCAGGTCAAGGAAGGCCGCGCCCTGGCGGCCGTCAGTGCCGGCAATACCGGTGCCCTGATGGCGGTCAGCCGCTTCGTCCTCAAGACCCTGCCGGGCGTTGACCGGCCCGCCATTTGCACCGCCATCCCCACCGCCACAGGGCATTGCCATATGCTCGATCTGGGCGCCAACGTGGATTCCGAGCCCGAGCATCTGCTGCAGTTCGCTCTGATGGGCCAGGCCGTGGTGCGTGCCGTCGACGGTTTGAGCGCGCCACGGGTGGCGTTGCTCAATATCGGCGAGGAAGACATCAAGGGTAACGAGCAGATCAAGGAAGCGGCGACGCTGATGCAGCAAGCGGAGAATTTGAACTACGCCGGCTTTGTCGAGGGCAACGGTATCTTCCTGGGCGATGTGGACGTGGTGGTCTGCGACGGCTTCGTCGGCAATGTGTCGTTGAAGACCATGGAAGGCGCCGCCTCGATGATCGGCGGCATGATCCGCGAAGAGGCCGGCCGCTCCCTGCTGCGCAAGCTGAGCGGCCTGTTCGCGCTGCCGTTGCTGCGCGGACTCAAGCACCGCCTGGACCCGGAGCGCTATAACGGCGCCAGCCTGGTGGGGCTGAACGGCATCGTGGTGAAAAGCCACGGCGGCACCGGCGTGGAGGGCTTTGTCAGCGCTCTGGAAGTAGCGGTTCTGGAGGCCGAGCGCAATGTGCCGGCTCTGATCCGCGACGCTCTGGCGCCGACCGAAGCCTCCTAGGCCCCGCCGGGCACGCGCCCGGGCATTCACAATTTGTTTCAGGGTCGGGCGGACAGCCGCCCCCGCAGGCGGCATACTCCCGGCTCGAGCGACACCAAAGAGGCAAACGCATGTCGAAAACCGCTTTCGTCTTTCCCGGCCAGGGCTCCCAGAGCCTGGGTATGCTGGCCGATTTCGCCGAGCGCGTTCCGGTGCGCCAGGCGTTCCAGGAGGCCTCCGGCGCCTTGGATCTGGATCTTTGGCAACTGGCTCAGGAAGGCCCGGAAGAGGCCCTCAATAGCACCGAAAACACCCAGCCGCTGCTGCTCACCGCCGGCGTGGCGCTGTGGAAGCTCTGGGAGCAGGCCGGCGGTGCCCGTCCCGACCGGCTCGCCGGTCACAGCCTGGGCGAATACACCGCGCTCACCTGCGCCGGGGTGATCACCCTGGGCGACGCCGTGCGCCTGGTGCGCCGGCGCGGTGAATTGATGCAGGCCGCGGTGGCCGACGGCGAAGGCCGCATGGCCGCGATCCTGGGCCTGGACGACGAACAAGTCCGCCAGGCCTGCGCCGACGCCGCCAACGGCGAGGTGGTGGAAGCGGTCAATTTCAATGCGCCGGGCCAGGTGGTGATCGCCGGCCAGGTGAGCGCCGTGGAGCGCGCCATCGAGGCTTGCAAAGCCGCTGGCGCAAAGCGGGCCATGGCCCTGCCGGTGAGCGTGCCGTCCCATTGCGCGCTGATGCGCCCGGCGGCGGACAAGCTGGCCGAGCAGCTGCAAGACACCAAATTCTTTGCACCGGAACTGCCGGTGATCAATAACGTGGACGTCAGCGCGGAATCCGACCCGGACCGTATTCGCGGCGCGCTGGTGCGCCAGCTGCATTCGCCGGTGCGCTGGTCGGAAACGGTACGCGCGCTGGCCGCCGACGGCGTGTCCACGCTCTACGAGTGCGGGCCCGGCAAGGTGCTGTGTGGCCTGACCAAGCGCATCGACCGGGGTGTGGACGCCAAGCCCCTGGAAAACGATGCCGCCTTTCAGAACGCGCTCACCGGCGCCTGAGGAGAACCTTATGAGCGAGGACAGAAAAGTAGCGCTGGTCACCGGCGCCACGCGCGGTATCGGCCAGGCGATCGCCGCCGAGCTGGCCGGCGCCGGCTGGTTCGTGGTCGGCTCCGCCACCAGCGACAAGGGCGCCGCCGCTATTTCCGAGGCGCTCGGCGAGCAGGGCGCCGGCGTGGTCCTGAACGTGGCCGACGACGAATCCGTGGCCGACGGGCTCAAAGCGCTGAGCGCCGAGTACGGCGCGCCGCTGGTGCTGGTCAACAACGCCGGCATCACCCGCGATAACCTGATGCTGCGCATGAAGGCGGATGAGTGGCAGGATGTGATCAACACCAACCTGAATTCGCTGTACCGGGTCACCAAAGCCTGCCTGAAGGGCATGACCAAGGCCCGTTGGGGCCGGGTGATCAATATCAGCTCCGTGGTCGGCACCATGGGCAACGCCGGCCAGGCCAATTACGCCGCCGCCAAAGGGGGTGTGGAAGGCTTCACGCGCGCTCTGGCACGGGAGCTGGGGTCGCGCAACATCACCGTGAATTCGGTGGCGCCGGGCTTTATTCAGACCGATATGACCGATGGGCTGCCCGAGACGCAGCGTGAAGCGCTGCTCAGCGAAATACCGCTGGGACGCCTGGGATCGCCGGCCGAAGTGGCCAGCGCCGTGGGCTGGCTGGCCAGCGACGGCGGCGGTTATGTAACCGGCACCACGGTGCATGTGAATGGCGGTATGTTCACGGGTTGAGACATCGCCGGGGAAAACCGCTAAGCTGCGCGTAGCCACGGCGTAAGGGCGCTTTTCAGAGGCGCCCAAACATTTGGAAACGAATCCGAGAAAACCGGTACCGAGAGCGGCTTGCATGCGCGAACAGCGTTCACCTAGAATAGCCGCTCATAGGTGCTTGCACACCATCAACAGGAGAGTAATAACATCATGAGCAGCATCGAAGAACGGGTCCAGAAGATCATCGTTGAGCAACT
>JBFJUC010000277.1:0-3571 GCA_041624875.1 Alcanivorax sp. | reverse complement strand
CGTTCGGCTCTCGAAGCCACCCAGTCCGGCTACGAAGTGGGCACCCGTAACGTGGTCGACGTGCTCAACGCCCAGCAGGCGCTGTACGCCGCCCAGCGGGACTACGCCAACGCCCGCTACGACTACATCCTCGACACCCTGACGCTGAAATCAGCGGCCGGTGAACTGGACGTGGAAGACCTGGTGGCGGTGAATGATTGGCTGTCCCAGGAAGAGACGTTGAATCTCTACAACCCGGATCTGGAAGGCCAGAGCGAAGAACAGATGGCCACGCCGCGCTGAAGCGCGCCCCGGTTGGCGGCCACCACGGCCGCCGCCGCCTCGCCCAGGCGCCGGCGTTCGCCGGCGTCGTCCAGTAAGGCACCGACCCGCGCCGCCAGCGCGTGCGCATCGGCGACCCGCGACAACGCCCCCGCCTGATCCAGCAGATCCGCGATAGCGGTGAAGTTATGCAGCCCCGGCCCGCTTAACACCGGCACGCCCCAGGCCGCCGGCTCCAGCAGATTGTGGCCGCCCACCGGCACCAGCGACCCGCCCACGAACGCCACGTCCGTGGCGCCGAACAGCATCAGCAGCTCGCCCATGGTATCCGCCAGATAGAGATTAACCGCCGCGTCCACCTGCTCGCCACGGCTGCGCCGGGCCACGGTCATGCCGTGCCGGGCGCCCAACCCGGCCACCTCGTCGAAACGCTCCGGGTGGCGGGGCACCAGTATCAGCAGAGCGTCGCGATGCCGCTCAAGCACACGGCGATGGGCCGCCAGCACCGGCTCGTCCTCGCCGGGGTGGGTACTGGCCGCGATCCACACCGGCCGCACACCCAGTTTCCCGCGCAGCGCATCCGCCTCGCGGCGCAGCTCTTCGCTCAGGGCCAAATCGAATTTAACGCTGCCGTTGACGCGCAGCCGCTGCGGGTCGGCGCCCAGCGCCTGGAAGCGATCCGCCTCAGCGCGGGTCTGCACCGCCAGCAGGTCGAAGCAGGCCAGCATCGGCCGTACCAGCTTCGGCAGCCGCCGGTAGCCCCGGTAGCTGTTCTCGGACAAGCGCCCGTTCATCAGCAACAGCCGCGCACCGTGGGCCTTGGCGGCCACGCACAGATTGGGCCACAGCTCGGTTTCCAGAATCACTACCAGGCGCGGGTCGAAGGCGCGCCAGAAACGCCGGTAGGCGGCAGGCAGCTCCCAGGGACAGTAGACGTGGGTCACGCGGTCACCGAACAGAGCCCGGACCCGCTCCGAGCCGGTGGGCGTGGTGGTGGTCACCACCAGTGGCGTGTCCGGGTGACGGGCCAGCAACGCTTCGATCAGCGGCGCCGCCGCCAGGGTTTCGCCCACGGAGACGGCGTGAATCCACACGCTGCCGCGCAACCGACCGCGCCCCAGCCCCAGTGCCAGACGTTCCCGCCAGCGGCGCCGGTACGCCGGGGCACGGCGGCCGCGCCACCACAGGCGCGCGAACAGGAGCGGAAGGAGTCCATACCAGAGCAGCGTATAGAGCGAGCGCATTAGGTAATCCAGTCTGACGTCTGACGTCGGACGTCCGACGTCCGACCCGGTCGGCTATGCTAGCATAGCGGCGCATTTCTCCGATGGTGATCCATGAACGCTTCTGTGTTGAAACCGGACATCCTGATCTTCGGCGGCGGCATCGCCGGCCTGTGGCTGATCAACCACCTGCAGCAGCGCGGCTATCAATGCCTGCTGCTGGAAACCGGCACCCTGGGCGGCGCCCAGACCCTGGCCAGCCAGGGGATTATCCACGGCGGCCTCAAGTACGCCCTGGGCGGCACCCTGTCCAGCGAATCAGAAGCGATCGCCGGCATGCCGGACCGCTGGCGCCAGGCCATCGACGGCCAGGGCGCGGTGAACCTGAGCGGCCTGCGGGTGCTCAGCGAAACCCAAAACCTGTGGTCCGCCGGTTCCGTGGCCAGCCGCATGACCACCTTCTTCGCCAGCCGCATGCTGCGCGGACGCATTGAAAAGCTGAAGCGCCAGGATTTCCCTTCCGCCCTGGCGGACCGGCGCTTCAAGGGCCAGGTGTACCGCCTGGACGATCTGGTGGTGGACACCGAAAGCCTGCTCGACGTGCTCACCGCGCCGGTGCGCGACCGTCTGTTGCACTTCGACCCGGCGCGGCACCCGCTGAGCTGGAACGAACACGGCCTGGAAGCGGTGGAACTGGACGGCGTGCGCATCGAACCGAAGCTGACCGTGCTGGCCGCCGGCGAAGGCAACGCCGGCCTGCTCCAGGACGCGCAGAAAGCCGAGCTGTTTCCCAGCGAAGCGGCGCAGAGCCGCCCCCTGAAAATGGTGCTGCTCAAGCACCGCCTGGGCCATCGCCTGTACGCCCATTGCGTGGGCACCAGCAACAAGCCCCGGCTTACCGTCACCACCCACGACATGGAGGACGGCAGCCTGGTCTGGTACCTGGGCGGGGATCTGGCGGAAAAAGGCGTGGCGCGCAGCGACGCCGAGCAACTGGACGCGGCGCGCCGGGAACTGGACGAACTGTTCCCCTGGCTGGATTTCTCCGGCGCCGAGCTAGCGCTGATGGACGTGGCCCGCGCCGAGCCGCGCCAGCAGGGCCTGGCCAAACCGGACAACGCCTACGCCCGGCGCGACCGGGATCTGATCATCACCTGGCCCACCAAGCTGACGCTGGCGCCGGATCTGGGCGACCGGGTGGAAGCCCTGATCCGCGAACAGGGCCTGGACGCCGGCGAGCCCCTGGCGCCGGTGCCCGAATCTCTGCGGCGCGCCGAGATCGGCCGGCCACAGTGGCACCGCCTGT
This sequence comes from Alcanivorax sp., assembly GCA_041624875.1. Classification (GTDB taxonomy): domain Bacteria; phylum Pseudomonadota; class Gammaproteobacteria; order Pseudomonadales; family Alcanivoracaceae; genus Alloalcanivorax. The sequence goes on along the minus strand of JBFJUC010000277.1, from coordinate 781 downwards.
TCGGGGAGCAACGCTGATGGCGTTTCTACGCGAACTGGGCGACACCGGCCTGACGATCAGCGCGCTGGGGCTGGGTACGGTCAAGATCGGCCGCGATCAGGGGGTGAAATACCCCACCCCGTTTTCGATTCCCGACGACAACGCGGTGCGCGACCTGCTGGCCCGTGCCCGCCAGCTGGGCATCAATCTGATCGACACCGCGCCCGCCTACGGCCGCAGCGAAGAGCGCCTCGGCCAGCTGCTAAGCGACCGCCAGGACTGGGTCATCGTCTCCAAGGTGGGCGAGGAGTTCAGCGACGGCGACAGCCACTTCGATTTCTCCCCCACGCACACCCGCGCCTCAGTGGAACGCAGCCTGCGACGGCTGAATACCGACTATCTGGACTGCGTGCTGATTCACTCCGACGGCAACGACCTGGACGTGCTGCGCAGCGGTGCCCTGGAAGCGCTGGAGAGCATGAAACAGGCTGGCCTGATACGCGCCATCGGCATGTCCACCAAAACCGTGGCCGGCGGCCTGGAAGCCCTGAAACGCAGCGACGTGGCGATGGTCACCTACAACCTGAAGCAGGACGACGAGCGGCCGGTGATCGACCACGCCGCCGCCCACCACAAGGGCATCCTGATCAAGAAGGCCTTCGCCAGCGGCCACCTGGCCGACGATCTGCCCGACCCGGTGCAGGCGAGCCTCAACCAGGTGCTGGGCACCGCCGGGGTCAGCGCCGTGATCGCCGGAACCGTCAATCCCCACCATCTGGAAGAAAACGTCCGCAAGGCCCGG
>JBFJUC010000276.1:0-3578 GCA_041624875.1 Alcanivorax sp. | reverse complement strand
TGTACCGGCGACCACAGCAGCCCGCCCGCCAGCCAGAGCAGCAGAATCAGAAAACCAGGGCGGGACCGCAGTGATGAATTCATAGTAGAACTATAAAACCCCGGGGCAGCCCCGGGGTCAAGTTAAAGCAGTGGCCAAGGGTTAGCGGCGTACGCCGCTGGCGTTGAGGTGGCTGCCGCCGTCCACCAGGATCGCTTCGCCGGTGGTCAGGTCGCCGCCGATTACCAGCCCCAGAACCGCCTGGGCCACGGTCTCCGGCGAGGCGGCGTCGTTCAGGGCGGCGCCGGCCTTGGTCTTGCTCAGCAGGTTGGCGTAGGCCTCTTTCCCCAGACCTTTTTCCAGCCATTCGCCTTGCACGAACCCCGGGCAGATCGCGTTGACGCGGATTTCCGGGCCCAGCACCCGGGCCAGGGATTTGGTCATGGTCAGCAGCGCACCTTTGGAGGCGGCGTAGGCGATGGAGCTGCCCACCCCGGCGAGGCCGGCGATGGAGGCCATGTTGATCACCTGGGCGGTGCCCGCCTGGCGCAACGCCTTCTCGGCGGCGCGGGTCATTTGGTACGGCCCCACGGTATTCACGGAGTAGAGGTGCAGGAAATCGTCCCGGTCCAGCCCGTCCAGATCGTGGTGGGCGCAGAACTTGGTGGTGCCGGCATTGTTGATCAACACGTCCAGGCGACCGAACTCCGCCAGGGTCGCTTCCACCAGCGTCTGGCACTGGGTATCGTCGGCGACATCCGCTTGCTGGACCAGCGTGCGCACGCCGAAGGCTTCGCAGTCCTTGGCCACGGCGCGGGCGCCCTCTTCGTTGCGGCTGTAATTGATCACCACGTGGCAACCCTGTTCCGCGAACAGGCGGGCGGTGGCGGCGCCGATGCCGGAAGAGGAACCGGTGATCAGAGCCACGGCGTTTTTCAGTTTCATGGTTGTATTCCCGAGACAAACGAAAAGAAAAGCGACGTTAACACGCTGGTCGTCAAAAGCGCACGCTAGGGCATGGAGCCGGCGGCCTGGCGAAACAGCCCGGCCAGATCATCGAGCTGCTCGTGCAGTTCGCCGTTCACTTCCTTGGTGAGTACGTGCAACAAAATCATCGCATTGATGGGCGCGTCGGAGCCGTCGGGATGCCGGAAGCGGCCCACGAAACAGCGGTTCAGTTCACCCAGGTTGCGGTAGGCCTGGTCCATATCTTCCAGATTCAACGCCAGGTCCGGGTTGTCCCGCTTTGCCAGGTAGCGGTGCAGCAGAAAGAAGCCCGCCGCCCGGGTCAGGGTTTCCGTTTCCGTACTCACCGGCAAATGGAACAGGGCCATGGGCCGCAGGAAGCGGGTGTGCGGGCAGTCGCTGAGCGCGCACACCAGCCCGAACAGGGAGCTGAGCGCCCGTTGCGCGGTGGTATCCAGCCGGTACTCCCGTTCCCGGGTGGTGACACGCAGATGGATGGGGTCGAAGGAGCGGCCCAGTTGATGCTCGGGGAGTAACCAGGCCAGGTTGCGTGCGATCGGACAGTAGCGATGCTGGTCACGGCTCAGCGGGCAATGGGAGCACTGGCAGTGTTCCAGCAGCGCCCAGTCCGGCGGCACGAAGTCCGGGTCCACGGCCAGCCCGTGGCTCTCCGCTTCCTGGTGCAGTTTGATGTGGGTCACCCGGCCATCGGTGCCGGTCAACTGATAGTGAATATCAGGCTGCATGGGCACGCTTCTTTTCCGCTCTCGGCAGGCGGATGTCGACGCGAGTGCCCTCGCCGGGCGCGCTGGTGGCGGTGAGCGTGCCGCCGTGGCGTTGAATAATGTCCTGGGAAATGGACAGCCCCAGGCCGGTGCCCTGGCCGATCGGTTTGGTGGTGAAAAACGGCTCGAAGATTTGTTCCAGCTGCGCCGCGTCCATGCCCGGGCCGTTGTCGGCCACCGACAGGCAGTACGACTGTTCGTTGCAGTGCGCTTCGATACGGATCTCGCCGTCCTCACCAACTGCCTGGGCGGCGTTCACCAGAAGGTTCATCAGCACCTGGGAAAGTTGGCTTTCGGAGCCGTTCACTGGCGGCAGCTCCGGGGGCAAATGCAGGGTCACCCGCACGCGCTCCAGTTCGTGGCGTGCCAGATTCATCGAGGTGGCCACGCAGCGGGGCAGATCCACCGGTTGGTAGCGCTCCTGCTCATTGTGCGAAAAGTGCTTCAGGTCGCGGATAATCTTTTTGATGCGCTCAATGCCGTCGCTGGTCTCGCGCATCAGGTGCGGATGATCGTTGAGGATCATTTCCAACGAATCCATGTTCAGTCGCAACGATTGCTCCGCCTGCAGGAACTGTTCAAAGCGCTCCGGGCTGATGCGGCGACGCAGCCCGGCGATCACTTTCGAGAGCGTGGCCAGGTATTGTTCGCTGCGGCGCAGATTGGCGGATACGAAGGCGATCGGATTGTTGATCTCATGGGCGATGCCCGCGGAAATCGTGCCCAGCGACGCCATCTTTTCCGAGTGCAGCAGCATCGACTCCACTTGGTTGATCTTGTCGTCCTTATCGCGCACCGCCTGAATCAGCTCACTGTTTTGCGCCTTGATCTGGGTGATGTCGGTACCGAAGTAAATGTAGCCGTCGTCTTCGTCGGTGATGTAGGACAAGGGGAAAATAAACATATTCACCCAGTACAGCTCGCCGTCCTCACCAAGGCCGCACACCTCGCCACTCCAGACACCACGCCGCGCCTGTTCGCAGTGCATGAAATGGTCGCTCAACTCGGGGTGAGCCTTGGGGTGATGCATGCTTTCGTGCTGGCCGATCAGTTGCCGGAAGGAAAACCCACTGAGGGACAGAAAGCGGTCGTTGGCGAAGGTAATCACCCCTTTCTCGTTGGTGGTCATGACGCAGTATTCATCGATGATCCGCGCCAGTGGGCCGAGCACCCGTTTGTTGAGTTTGTATTCGTCCGCGTTCACTTCGATCAGGCGGAGTTTGCGGCCAAATGAACTCTGGCTCAGTGACGCGAACTCCGACAGCTTGGCCTCCACATTCATGGAAGCCCGGTAGGTTTTGTACATAAAGAAAATGATGATCAGCAGGATCACCGTGGACGACATCAGAAACAGTCCCTGGCTTCCCAGTCCAGCGAACGGCCCCTGTAACGATGTGAATAAATCCATGTGGGCTAGCCCCCGTCGTAACCCATGCTTCTGAGCGCTTCGCGCTGATCGCGAACGGTCTGCGCGAGAATTTTATTCTCCACCAGGATGTCGCGGAACTTCAGACCCTCTTCGATGCTCTCCAGCAACTGGTCGTCGTCCCAGGGTTTGGGCACGAAACGGAAGGCGCCGGCCTGGTTAATAGCGGACATCAGGGTGTCGATGTCGATCACGCCGGTCAGCAGAATACGGATGGTATCCGGCTGCATGGCCCGCAGTTCCTGGAGCATTTCGATGCCGTCCATGTCCGGCATGCGGTAATCGGTGATCACCGCGTCAAACACCGTGGTGCGGGCGCGCCGTAACGCGGTGGCGGCGTCCGTGTAGGTTTCCACTTCCCAGTCCGGCCGCGTCGCCAGAACCCGGTTCAGCGCCTTGAGAATATAATCTTCGTCGTCGAC
>JBFJUC010000275.1:0-3609 GCA_041624875.1 Alcanivorax sp. | reverse complement strand
TCCGAGGAGGTGACGAAGAACACCACCACCATCAGGGTGGCGACGCCGGAAATAAAGCCCGACCAGGGGAACTGCTCCAGGAAGCGGAACAACGCCACCGCGTTGTCGTCCTTCACGTACTCCGCGAGTTGCGCGTAGGAGCCGTCCAGAATCATGCGGATCGCGGAATCGCCGAACACGGTCATCCAGAACAGGGTGAAGCCGGCGGGCACCAGCATCACGCCGAGGGCGAATTCACGGATGGTGCGCCCGCGTGACACCCGCGCGATGAACATGCCCACGAACGGCGACCAGGAAATCCACCAGCCCCAATAGAACAGGGTCCAGCCGCCCATCCAGTCCTGCGGGCCGTCCTCCACCTGTGGCTGATAGGTGTAGAGGTTGAAGGTCATGCTGACCAGTTCGGAGAGGTAATCCCCCAGGTTCTGCACATAGGCTTTCAGCAGGAACACGGTGGGTCCGAGGATCAGCACGAACGCCAGAAGCAGAAAGGCGAGCCCCAGATTCAGTTCGGACAGGCGGCGGATGCCGGCGTCCAGGCCGGTGACCACGGAGATGGTGGCCAGGCCGGTGATGGCGACGATCAGCCCCACCTGCACCCATTCGTTCTTGGGCAGCCCGAACAGATAGTTGAGCCCGGCGTTGACTTGTTCGACGCCGAAGCCCAGCGAGGTGGCGACGCCGAACACCGTGCCCACCACCGCGAAGATGTCCACGGCGTGGCCCAGCGGGCCGTAGATTTTCTTGCCGATCAGCGGGTAGAGCGCCGAGCGCAGCGTCAGCGGCAGGCCATGCCGGAAGCTGAAGTAGGCGAGAATCAGCCCGACGATGGCGTAGATGCTCCAGGCGTGCAGGCCCCAGTGGAAGAAGGTGGCGCGCATCGCTTCCTTGGCGGCCTCGATGGTGGCCGGTTCCGCCATCGGCGGCGCGTTGAAATGGGTCACCGGCTCGGCCACGCCGAAGAACATCAGGCCGATGCCCATGCCGGCGGAGAACAGCATCGCGAACCAGGAGCCGTAACTGTAATCCGGCTCGGAGTGGTCCTTGCCCAGCTTGATGTCGCCGAAGCGGCTCACCGCCAGGAAGGTGACCAGAGTGATGATGATCGCCACGGTGAGCACATAGAACCAGCCAGCGTCGCTGATCACCCGCGCTTTGACGTTGTCGAACACGGTTTCCGCTGTCTCCGGCGCGATCACCGAGAACAGCACCATGGCGGCGATGATCGCCACCGAGGTGAAGAACACCGGCGGATTGATCAATACCCTGGGTTTTTGTTGTTTGGCGGGGCTTTGCTCGGGGGCATCGCTCATCAGGGCGCTCCTTGTCCTCGGCCGGAAACGGATTCCAGAGAGGCTACCATAATGCCCGCGTCAACAGGGTGTGATGCCTTGGCGGTGCCCGCCTTGTGGGAGCTCCCGCAGCGTTGTCGTTACAGCCGACCGGCCTGCTTGAGCTGCTGGTAGGCCTGGCCGAGGCGTTCGGCGAGGGTGTCGGGGGTGGCGGCCACCAGTTGCGCGCCGGCGTGGCGCAGGCGGGCATGCAGAGCACGGCGCTGCTGTTGCTCGTGGGCGTCGGCGGTGACGCGCAGGGCGTCGTCCACGCTGGCCACCCGGGCGTGGCGCAGGGCGGCCTGCTCGGGCAGCTCCATGTCGGCGACCATCACCAGGTGGCGTCGGCTCAGCAGGCGCACGGCGGCGAGCAGGTCGTCGCTGTCCTCCGCCTGCACCCGGCTGATGATCACCACCAGGGCGCGCCGCCGCCAGCGGCCGTGGAAATGCCGCGCCGCCTGGCTGAAATCGCTGGCGCGGTCGGCGGGGTGCACGTCGTAGAAGCCTTTCAGCAGGCTTTGAATGCCGTTGGGGCCATGTACCGGGTCCACCCAGCGCGGCGTTTCCGCCGAGAACAGCATGGCGCCGGCCCGGTCGCCCTGGCGCAGCGCCGACCAGGCCAGCAGCAGGGCGGCGTTGAGGCCGTGGTCGAAGGCGGTCAGGTCGCCGATCGACAGCGCCATGCGGCGGCCACCGTCGAGCAGCACCCAGACGCTCTGATTCTGTTCGTCCTGATAATGGCGGGTGATCAGCCGTTGTCGGCGGGCGCTGGCCTTCCAGTCGATGCGGCGCGGGCTGTCGCCGGCCTGGTAGTCGCGCAGCTCGTGAAATTCCAGGCCCTCGCCCCGGCGCGGTTGTACCCGGGCGCCGAACCGGCCACGGCTTTTGTCCACCGCCAAGGCGGCGCGGGCGATTGGCGAGAAGTCCGGGTACACCGGCACCCGGCGCTGGGCGGCCACGCGCCGGCGCTGCTGCCAGAGGCCGCGCGGCGACGGCAGCCACAGCTCGATGGCGCCGAACCGTACCGTGCCGCGCCGGCTGGGCCGGTAGCGGTAGCGCACTTCGGTGTGGTCGTGGTCGGTGCTCGGCGTGAGCGGGCGCGGCAGCCCGGTGAGGGGGTCGTCCGGCGGGTGGTGATCGGCCACCAGCCACTGCTCGTCGGGGGCCGCCTGGCGGCTATCGAAAAGCAGGGTGACGGTATGCGCCACGCCCACCGCCAGGGCGGCGGGCAGCTGCCGTTCCGCCGCCGGCGTGGGCCGCGCGCGCAGGCGGCGCAGATCGTCCAGTGCCCACAGCGCTCCGGCCAGACCCAGTCCGAGCCAGGCCAGCAACGCCGGGGTCGCCAGCGCCGGCAGCCAGGCCCGCGCCGCCAGTGGCAGCGTGGCCAGCGCTGCCCACACCAGCAGCCCCTGAATTAGACGCCGCCCCGGCCTTATTGGCATGCCGCCTCCATTTCGGTACGGGCGGCCGGCCTTTCGCTTGCAGGCAAGCTCCTACAAGGGCCGCCCCCACAAGAGGTCAGGCCGCGCGGCTGTCTCCGTGCGTCCGTCATTGCCGCGGCGCCTCCACCTGCTCGAGCAGTTGCGCGAGCACCGATTCCACGGTCTGGCCTTCCAGTTCCGCGTCCACGCCCAGGCGCAGACGGTGGCGTAGCACCGGTGCCGCCACCGCCTTGACGTCGTCGGGCACTACGAAATCGCGGCCGCTGAGCAGTGCCTGGGTCTTGGCGGTGCGCGCCAGCGCGATGCTGGCCCGCGGGCTGCCGCCCTGGATCAGGCTGGGGTGCTCGCGGGTGGCGCGCACCAGGCGCAGAAGGTAGTCGATGATGGCCGGGTCGATCAGCACCTGTTCGGCGCTGCGGGTCAGCGACAGAATGCCGGCGGCGTCGGTGACCGGCGTCAGTTGCGCCGCGTCCAGGCTGTCCGGCAGCCGCCCGTCGAGCACCATCTCCACCATGCGGGATTCGTGCTCTTGATCCGGGTAGTCGATCAGGATCTTGAACAGGAAGCGGTCCAGCTCCGCCTCCGGCAGCGGGTAGGTGCCTTCCTGGTCGAGCGGGTTCTGGGTGGCCAGCACCACGAACGGCGGCGCCAGCGGGAAGCTTTCGCCTTCGATGGTGATCTGCCGCTCCTGCATCACTTCCAGCAGCGCCGCCTGGGTCTTGGCCGGCGCCCGGTTGATCTCGTCGGCGAGCAGCAGGTTGGTGAAGGCCGGGCCCTTGCGCACCCGAAAATCGCCGCTCTGGCTGTCGAACAGGGCGTGGCCGGTGACGTCGGAG
>JBFJUC010000274.1:0-3615 GCA_041624875.1 Alcanivorax sp. | reverse complement strand
GCCGGTGGGCGAGCATCCGCTGCAGCTGTATTCCCTGGCCACGCCCAACGGCGTCAAGGTGACGGTGCTGCTGGAAGAACTTCTGGAAAAAGGCTTCGAAGGGGCGGAGTACGACGCCTGGCTGGTCCGTATTACCGAGGGCGATCAGTTCGGCAGCGGTTTCGTGGACATCAACCCCAACTCCAAGATCCCGGCGCTGGTGGACCAGAGCCAGAACCCGTCGATCCGCGTGTTCGAGTCCGGCGCCATTCTGTTGTACCTGGCGGAAAAGTTCGGCGCTTTCCTGCCCACCGACCTGGCTAAACGCACCGAATGCCTGAACTGGCTGTTCTGGCAGATGGGCGCGGTGCCGTTTCTGGGCGGCGGCTTCGGCCACTTCTACGCCTACGCGCCGGAGAAATACGAATACCCGATCAACCGCTACACCATGGAAGTGAAGCGTCAGCTCGACGTGCTCGACCGCCGCCTGGCGGACAATCGCTTTCTGGCCGGCGACGATTACACCATCGCCGATATGGCGGTCTGGCCCTGGTACGGTGCTCTGGTCACCAACAAGGTGTATGAAGCGGCGGAATTCCTGGAAGCGCACACCTATAAAAACGTGCTGCGCTGGGAAGCGGAGATCGCCGAGCGCCCGGCCGTGCAGCGCGGTCGCATGGTCAACCGCGCCTGGGGCGAGCCCGGCGAACAGCTGCATGAGCGCCACGACGCCAGCGATTTCCAGCTGCGCACCCAGGACAAGCTCGAGGATTCATAGACGCCAGGCCGGTTGGAACGGACGCTTTGGGAGCGGCCCTTGTGGGGGCGGGCCCCAGAGCGAACGGTCACGAAAGGAGGCACCCCATGATCGATTTCGAGAACAAGGGCTTCTTCAAGCTCAAGCAAAACAACGAGTACGCGGACAAAGTCAACGCGTTGCTGGTGGACGGCGAAGAGCTTGTTGATGCCTACAAGTCATTCCGCGACGGCGTGGTGTTCACCAATAAGCGCATCATCGCCGTGAACGTGCAGGGCATTACCGGCAGCAAGAAAGACTTCACCTCGATTCCCTACAAAAACATCGAAGCCTATTCGGTGGAAACCTCCGGCACCTTCGATCTCGATTCGGAGCTGGAAGTGTATGTGTCGTCGGTGGGCAGGGTGCGCTTTGAGTTCACCGGTAGCACGGCGATCCTGGAAATCTCCAAGTACATTTCCAGCAATATTCTTTAGCGGATTTTCTCCAATACCATCAGGTCATCCAGGTAGGTGACCAGGTGCTCCAGATATTCCGGTGATATGTCCTGCAGTGCGGCCAGTGCACGGGCCACCTGGCGATGCGCGTTGAGCGGGCCGGCGTCGCCGGGCGTATGGCTAATGGCGTGCTGGATGCGAGCGGCCAGTTGTTGTTTGGCTTGGGCCTCGCGGATCGGCGCCAGGGCTTTCAGGTCGCGGGGTGCGTCACCATCGCCGCGCAGGGTCTGCAGTAACATCGCCAGCGGAGACCGGTACGGCGTTGCGGCGTCGCCCTGGTTTTCTTCGTCGCCGGCATCCGTGCGGGCCCGGTAGTCGGCGAGGGCTTGCTCCAGTTTTTTCTGATGCTTTTGCGACGGCGCGCGCCGGCTTTCGGCCAAACGTGTGGCGAAGCTTTCCAGATAGGCGAAGCGCACCGGGTCGCGGTGGTGGGCGCCTGCCTGGCGCAGTGTCCGCAGTTGCGCCAGCACTTCACTCATCGCTTTTTTCGGCCTGTTCCGGTGCGCCGGCGGTGGCCTCGGCGCGCGGCACCGTGGTGATTTCGACGCGGCGGTTCTTGGCGCGGGCGGCGCTGTCGGTGTTGGGGGTCACCGGCTGGTTGTCGCCGAAGGCGGCGGCGAAGATGCGTTCCGCCGGCAGCCCCTGGTCGATCAGCGTGCGGGTCACGGTGAGTGCGCGCTGGGCGGACAGCCCCCAGTTGTCAGCGTAGCGGGGGTTGCCCTGCTGGATCGGCAGGTCGTCGGTGAAACCGCTCACCATCAACAGCTCGTCGTGTTGCGCCAGGTAGGCGTCCAGCGGTTTCACCAGGCTTTCCAGCAGCGCGCGGCCCTCCGGTTGCAGGCGGTCCGCGTTGAGCGCGAACAGCACGCTGCCGTTGATGCCGATGCGGCCGTTCTGGAATGAGATGCGGCCGCTGGCCAGCGGGTCGGCGAGCGCGTCTTCCAACGCCTGGCGGCGCTGCTGCTCGGCCTGCAGTTTGGCGCGCTCCTGTTCCAGTGACTGGCTCAGCTCCAGTTGAATGCCGATCACCCACACCAGCAGCAGCACGAAGATGCCCACCAGCGCCGCCATCAAATCCGAGAAGATCGCCCACACCGGCGTCGACTGAGCGCCGTCGGAGGCGTCGTGAAGCTCGTCCATCAGGGCGCCTCGTTGTTCTTGAGGGCGGCCAGGGCGTCAATCACTTCCTTCTGCGCACTGAGGCTCAGGTCGATCACCTCGCGGGCCTGCTCCACGTAGTAGGCGAGCTGCTCGTCGCTGCGCGCGGCGGACTGCTCCAGGGACGTTTCGATGCGCTTCAGGTTATCCAGCAGCTTGCCGTTGGACTCGCTGAACAGATTCACCGCGGTGCCGAAGGCGTCGCCCAGGCTGGCCACTTCGTGGGCGCCGCCGGTGAGGTCGGCGGCGGCGTCGTCCAGGCGCGCGGCCTGCGTGTCCACCTGGCCGGCGAAGGTATCGCTGACCTCCTTGAGCACGCCGCTGGCGTCGCGGATCAGTGTTTCCACCGCGTCGCGCTGCACGTTGGCCGCCTGCTGCTGGGCGGTGAGCAGGGCGTCCAGCTCGGTCATGATGCGGCGGCGTTCTTCCAGAAGTTCGTTGTCCCGCTCGCTGCTTTGCGCCATGTCCTCGCGCAGGCGACGGATCACTTCGGCGGCCGCCTTGGGCGTTTCCGACGCGGTTTCGATCAGCCGCGTCATCGGTGCTTCCAGCGCGGTGCCCAGCTCGGTGAGGTGGCGGGCGGCGGTGGCTTCCAGATCCGCCAGGCGCTGAGTGGCCGCGTCGCCGCGCGCTGCCTCCTGATCCCGCAGTGCGCTCAGTTGCTCGCCACTACGAGCAATCAGCGTCTCCATGCCTTCGCGTTGGCCATCGACCAGGCCGATGGCGGTTTGCTGGAATTGATCGTTATGGCCGCGCAGGGTGTCGCCGAGCTCGCTGATCAGGCGCGCCAATAGTTGCTGTTGTTGATCGAGCCCTTCGCGCCAGCCCGTGGCGGTGGCGTCGCTGGCGGCCTGGAAACGCTCGCTGATCGCGGTGAGGTGCTGCTGATTATCGGCGTGGGCCTGCTGTTCGCCGTCGCGGATCTGCGTCAGCAGGGCTTCGCCATGGGCCTGGAAGCGCTGGTTGTGGTCGTGCAGCGCGGCGGCCACCTTGTCGGTCAGCGCCTGCGCGGTCTGTTGGTGCTCGGCGAGGCCCTCGCGCCAGCTGCGCGCCGCCTGCTCGGTGGTGTGCTCGAAGCGCTCGGCGATCCGGCTCAACTGGCGTTCGGTGAGCGTGTTGAGGCGCTGGTGGCTCTGCTCCGCCTGGTCGTTGAGGCGCTCCAGGGCCTCGGCGATCACCGGACGGACGCTTTCCGCCGCCAGCCGGCTGCTGTCCGCCAGGCTG
>JBFJUC010000273.1:0-3637 GCA_041624875.1 Alcanivorax sp. | reverse complement strand
CCCATCGTACTGCCGATCATCGGCGCCGCCGATCTCAGCCTGCTGTGGTTCGGTGTCATTCTGACCAAGCTATTGGAGATCGGCATGATCACGCCGCCGATCGGGATGAACGTGTTCGTGATCAAGGGCGTGGTCGGCGATCTGGCCAGTACCACCGCCATCTTCAAAGGCATCTTCTGGTTCCTGGTGATGGATCTGCTGGTACTGCTGTTCCTGATGACGGTGCCGGAATTCATCCTCTTCCTGCCAAACCAGTTTGGTTGATGCGCCCCGTAAGCGCCTCAGTGCAGTTGTGACCAAAACGCCTCGATGAGGGGATCATCGAGGCGTTTCTCCAACGCGAACAAACCCACCTCGTAGGGCTCCAGGGCCGGGCGGACATCGAGAATACGGATGCGCGCCGCCAGCGGACTGTTGTCCAGCACCACGCGTGGCGCCACGCCGACGCCGAAACCCAGACTGACCATGCTGACGATGGCCTCGTTACCACTGACCTGGGCATAAATGTGTGGCCGAACGCCCAGAGCCTTGAACCACTGGTCCGCCCGTTGCCGGGCCAGACCTTCCTCGGACAGAATCATGGGTATGTCCTGCCAGGCCTCGGGGAGGGGGGTGCCGTTCAGGGATTGGAACAGCTTGGGCTGGTCGGCGGCGGCGATGAACAGCAGCGGAGAACGCAAAATAGGGCGAAACGCCACGCCCCGTGGCAGGATGTCCGGCCGGGCGCCGATCGAGATGTCCTCTTCGCCGCGCATCACCCGGGTGACGGCGTGGGCCGGATCGCCGGTGTGCAGTTTGATCTCGATGCGCGGAAAGTCACTGCGGAAGGCGCGGAGAATTTCGTGCAGGAAGCTGTAGCTGGCGGTCACCGAGCAGTACATGCTCAGTTCCCCCTGCAAGACGCGGCTGCTTTCCAGCATGGAGTGGCGCAGGCTGTCCCATTGCGCCAGGGTTTCCCGGGCATATTGCTGAAAGCGCGCCCCTTCCCGGGTCAGGCTGACACTGCGGTTGTCCCGACGTAGCAGTGCCACCCCCAGCTCCGACTCTAACTGTTTGATGGTCCGGCTTACCGCGGACGGACTCATGTGGCAGCGCTCGCCGGCGCGACCGAAATGCAAGGTGTCGGCGAGGGCCAGGAAAAGGCGGAGTGGGCGGGTATCCATCTGGGCGTTTCCCTCTACGGCGTTTCATTAATCGGCATACTGTGTTGCGAATATATCATTTTACGCAACGCGGGGTATGGCCTATGGTAGGCGCCATTCGTTAACCGTCATTGGGATACCGCCATGCAAGTGTACTACGACAAAGACTGCGACCTTTCCATCATCCAGGGTAAGAAAGTGGCCATTATCGGCTACGGCTCCCAGGGCCACGCCCACGCCAACAACCTGAAAGAGTCCGGTGTGGACGTCGTGGTGGCACTGCGTGAAGGCTCCAGCTCCGCCGCCAAGGCCGAGGCCGCCGGCCTCACCGTGCAGAGCGTGCCGGAAGCGGTTAAGGCATCCGACGTGGTGATGGTTCTGGCGCCGGACGAGTATCAGGCCGCCATCTACCAGAACGAGATCGAGCCCAACCTGAAGAAAGGCGCCACCCTGGCGTTCGCCCACGGCTTCTGCATCCACTACAACCAGATCGTGCCGCGCCAGGACTTGGATGTGATCATGATCGCGCCCAAGGCGCCGGGCCACACCGTGCGTACCGAATTCACCAAGGGCGGCGGCATTCCCGACCTGGTAGCGATTTTCCAGGACGCTTCCGGTCAGGCCAAGGATCTGGCGCTGTCCTACGCCTGTGGTATCGGTGGCGGTCGTACCGGCATTATCGAAACCACCTTTAAGGACGAGACCGAAACCGATCTGTTCGGTGAGCAGGCCGTACTGTGCGGCGGCACCGTTGAGCTGGTCAAGGCCGCGTTCGAAACCTTGACCGACGCGGGCTATGCGCCGGAAATGGCGTACTTTGAGTGTCTGCACGAGCTCAAGCTGATCGTCGACCTGATGTACGAAGGCGGCATCGCCAACATGAACTACTCCATTTCCAACAACGCCGAGTACGGTGAATACGTGACCGGCCCGGAAGTGATCAACGACGAGTCCCGCGCGGCCATGCGCAACGCGCTCAAGCGCATCCAGACCGGCGAGTACGCCAAGATGTTCATCAACGAGGGTAACTCCAATTACCCGAGCATGACCGCCCGCCGCCGGCTCAACGCCGAGCACCCCATCGAGCAGGTGGGGGAAAAGCTGCGTGGCATGATGCCCTGGATCAAGGCCAACCAGATCGTCGACAAGAGCAAGAACTGATGATCCGCGACTAAAGTCGCTTGTTTAAGCCGCTGCTTTAGCCCGCGGCATCGAAAACGCGCCCTCCAGGGCGCGTTTTTTGTTAGCGTCGTCCCTGGCGGCCCGCTACGGGCCGTCGCTGGCGCGACGTCAAAAATTTCTCCCGGAAATTTTTTGTTGGCGGGGCCTGAGTTAGACTGGGCCTCACACAATGACCGGCGAGGGATCATGGCCGAACACGACAACACCCCAGAGCAACCCCAGAGCGACCCCTTCGAGGTAGTGGAGGCGGAGCACCGTACCGGTGCCCGGCATAAGGGGGTGTATTTGCTACCCAACCTGTTCACCACTGGCGCCTTATTCGCCGGATTCTATGCCATCGTGGCGGCGATGAACGGTCTCTTCGAGGCGGCGGCGGTGGGTATCATCGTCGCCGGCATTCTCGATGGCCTCGACGGCGGCGTCGCGCGACTTACCAACACCCAGAGTAAATTCGGCGCCGAGTACGACTCGCTGTCCGATTGCGTCGCTTTCGGCGTGGCGCCGGGGTTGGTGGCTTATTCCTGGGCGCTCACCGAGCTGGGCAAGTTCGGGTGGGTGGCCGCCTTTATCTATCTCGCCTGTGCCGCCCTGCGGCTGGCGCGGTTCAATGTGCAGGCGGAGAGCACCGACAAGCGCTTCTTTATCGGGCTGCCCAGCCCTACCGGCGCCGGTCTGGTGGCGACCATGGTCTGGCTGGGAGCGAGCCGTGGCGTTGACGGCAATGAGGTCTCCTGGTTGGTGGCCCTGGTGGTGGCCGGCGCCGGCCTGTTGATGGTGTCCTCGGTGCGCTACCACTCATTCAAGGAGTTTCACATCGGCCGGGTGCCGTTCAAAGTGCTGCTCGGGGTGATCGTGGCGTTTGCCATTGTGTTCCTGGATCCGCCGCTGGTGCTCCTGACCGTAGCGGTGGTCTATGTGGCGGTGGGATTGTTGCTAAGCCTCTGGCGGATGCGCAAGGGCACGCCGGCGGCGTGAAGAAAGAAGGCGCCGCAAGGCGCCTTCTTCGTGTCCGGGGTGCGCTTTCGGACGATTCTTTTTGCCCTTGATCGGTTCTTGATCAGTGTCCCTAAGCCTCTGTTTTTAATCGGTTTTCTGTTTCTTCTTTTGGCGGGCGTTCTAGTCTCCGCTCAAAAGGTGACCGTTTGATAAAGAACTCATGAAAAAAGTGTTGACGGGTCACCGCAAATCTCTAGAATGCGCCCCCACAACGACGGCACACGGCGAAACGCCAACGGCCAGTCGGGAAGCGAAACGAACCGCTTCCAACGTTCTTTAACAATCAGGCAAGCAAACGTGTGGGACCTGTTTGGAGT
>JBFJUC010000272.1:0-3670 GCA_041624875.1 Alcanivorax sp. | reverse complement strand
GGAGAATTCAATGGCCTGGAATGAACCCGGCGGAAACAAACCCAGGGACCCCTGGGGCGGGGGCGGCGGCGGTGGCGATCAGCGACCGCCGGATCTTGATGAAGCGCTGAAAAATCTTAAGGACCGCATCAACAACCTGTTCGGCGGCAAAGGCGGCGGTGGCGGCGGCAACAAGTCGTCCGGCGGCTTCCCCGGCGGCCTGCTGGCGGTGGCGCTGGTGGTCCTGGTGGTGGGCTATGTGCTGATGGGCTTTTATCTGGTGGACCAGCGTGAGCGCGGCGTGGTGCTGCGTTTCGGCGAGTTCAATCGCATGGTGGACCCGGGCCTGAACTGGCGCGCGCCGATCATCGAACAGAGCATGGAAGTGGATGTCGGCCAGAACCGCAGCTACGAAATCAGCGAGGAAATGCTCACCGAGGACACCAACATTGTCGCGGTGACCCTGGAAGTCCAGTACAAGGTGCTCGACCCTCAGGCGTTCCTGCTGCGCGTGGGGGCGCCGGAAACCATTCTTCAGCACGCCACCAGCTCGGCGCTGCGCCACGTGGTGGGCAGCTCGACCATGGACGACGTGCTGCGCGACCGCCGCGAGGATATCCGGTTGTTGGTGCGCGAGCGGTTGCAGGAATATCTGGACCGCTACAACACCGGCCTGGTGATCAACCAGGTGGTGCTGGACAAGACCGCCGCCCCGGAAGCGGTGCGTGACGCCTTCGACGACGTGGCCAAGGCCAAGGAAGATGAAGACCGCTTCAAGAAGGAAGCCGAGGCCTACTACAACTCGGTGATCCCGGAAGCCCGCGGTCAGGCCGCGCGTATCACGGAAGAAGCGGAAGCCTACAAGGTCCGCGTGGTGGCCGAAGCCCAGGGTGACGCCGCCCGCTTCACCGACTTGGTGGCGGAATACCGCAAGGCACCGGAAGTGACCCGTCAGCGTCTCTACCTGGACAGCCTCACCGAGGTGTTCAGCAACTCCAGCAAGGTATTGCTGGACGCGCAGGGCAGTGACAGTTTGATGTATCTGCCTCTGGATCAGATGTTCAAAGGCAAGCAGCCGGTGTCCGGTGACAGTGGTGCCGCCAACCGTGGTAGCGGTTCCGGTTCCTCTTCGCCGACCACCTCGAGCGCCGGCGCCGATGACGGCGGCAGTGGCCGTTCCGGCTCGCGCAGTCTGTACCAAAGCAACCGCACGGAGATTCGCTGATGGGCACACGTAGCTGGCTGATGCTGGTGGCAGTGGGCGTGCTGTTGCTGCTGGCTCTGGACTCTTTTTACATCGTCAACGAAACCGAAAAGGCCGTGCTGAAGCGATTCGCGCGGGTGGAAAAAGCGGACATCGAACCGGGTATTTACCCGAAGGTGCCGTTGATCGACGACGTGGTGCGGGTGGACGGCCGTCTGCTCACCCACGACGTGCCCACCCAGTCGTTTCTGACCGCGGAAAAGAAACTGCTCAACGTGGACGCCTTCGTGACCTGGCGCATCGCCGACGTGCAGCGCTACATCGTTAGTGTCGGCGCTGGCGTCAACGATGGCCTGGCCATGGAACGCCGCGCCCGGGAGTTGCTTGATCCGCGCGTCAATGAGGCGCTGCGGAACCAGTTCGCCGAGCGCACCGTGCAGGAAGTGGTGGCCGGCCAGGGCGGGGCGCTGCCCGACGAGGCCCTGGACCCGTCCGCGGTGAACACCGAGGATCTGCTCAACGGCAGCGACCAAGGCGAGCCGAAAACCATTTCCGAGGTGGAGGCGGAAGCCGACGCCGAGGCTCAGGCGGCCGATGACGGTGGCGAGCCCACCGATACGGCGGCCTCCTCGCTGGGCGACGAGACCGATCAGCGTGAGAAGCTGATGAACTCCGTGGCCCAGGAAGTGAACGCTGCCACTCTGGAAGATCTGGGCATCGAAGTGGTCGACGTGCGCGTCAAGCAGGTGGACTGGCCGGATCAGGTGCGTGGCCGGGTATTCGATCGGATGCGCGCCGAGCGTGCCCGGGATGCCGCCGAGCACCGGGCCCGGGGCCGCGAGGACGCCGAGCGCATCCGCGCCGCCGCCGACCGTCAGCAGACCCAGACCATCGCCCAGGCCTATGAGGAAGCGCAGCGTTTGCGCGGTGCCGGTGACGCCCGCGCCACCTCGATCTACGCCAATGCCTACGGCAAGGACGAGGAGTTCTTCCGCTTCTACCGCAGTCTGCAGGCGTACCGGGAAAGCTTCGATTCCAAGCAAGACGTGCTGATCCTCTCCCCGGACAGCGAGTTCTTCCAGTATCTGAAGCAGAACCGCGGGCGCTGAACGCGGGATACCCGCCGGGCGGCGGGTATCTGCCCCTCGGGGGACGTGTTAGAATCCATCAACCGGGTCACGAGGCCCGGTTTTTTTGTGGCCGCCACCTCTGTCGGCCCTCCGTTGGACCCCTGTGTCGATTGAATACCCTCGGGATCGTAAGATGAATCAGGAAGAACAGTGGTTGTTGCCCGACGGCGTCGAGGAAGTGCTTCCCGAACGCGCCCGGGCCATTGAACAACTGCGCCGCCGGGCTCTGGATCTGTACCAGTCCTGGGGCTATGAGCTGGTGTATCCGCCGCTGATCGAATTCCTGGAATCCCTGCTTAACGGCGCCGGTCGGGATCTGGAGCGCGATACCTTCAAGATCACCGACCAGCTTACCGGGCGTCTGATGGGCGTGCGCGCGGACATGACCCCGCAGGTGGCCCGCATCGACGCCCACAGCCTGCGCCGCAATGCCCCCACCCGTCTGTGTTACTGCTCCACGGCGCTGCGCGCTCGGCCCACCCAGGTGGGCGGCACCCGGCTGCCGTACCAGTTGGGCGTCGAGCTGTTCGGTCACGCTGGCGGCGACAGCGATCTGGAAGTGATTCTGCTGATGGGCGAGACCCTGGCGCTGGCCGGCGCCAACGACAAAGTCGTGCTGGACCTGGGGCACGTGGGCATTTTCCGCGCCCTGCTGGACGCCTGCGATCTCGATGCCGCTGCCCAAGCGACGCTGGAAGACATCTACCTGCGCAAGGCGCGCACCGAACTGACCCGTTTTCTGGAACGCCAGGCCCTGCCGGAGGCCGCCGCGCGGGCGCTGGCGGCGCTGCCGTTCCTGGACGGCGACACCAGCGTATTCGCCCAGGCTCGCACGCTGCTGGCGGATTTTCCGGACGCCATCAAGGCGCTCACCGATCTGGAGCGCCTTGTGTCGGTGCTCGCCGAGCGCGGCCTGGACGTGCACCTGGACCTGGGCGAACTGCGTGGCTATCACTACCACACCGGCTGTGTGTTCGCCGCCTACCTGCCCGGCGACAGCGAGCCGCTGGCCAAGGGCGGCCGCTACGATCATATCGGTGAAGTGTTCGGCCGGGCGCGCCCGGCCACCGGCTTCAGCGCCGACCTGAAAAAACTCGCCTCCCTGGCGCCGGTGCCGCGCGCCGGTGCGGTGCTCGCGCGCGGTGCGCTGGCGGACGCTGGTTTTGCCGCCCGCGTGGCGGAACTGCGCGCCGAGGGCGAGCGCGTGGTGCTGGCTCTGGCCGGCGCCGATAACGACCCCGCTGAATTGGGGTGCGACCGTGAGCTGGTGTCCGCCGGCGACGGCTGGACCCTGCAATCCATTTCCTCCTGACAGGCCAAAGCGAACAGCCATGGGCAAGAACGTCGTAATTCTCGG
>JBFJUC010000271.1:0-3678 GCA_041624875.1 Alcanivorax sp. | reverse complement strand
TGCTGCTGCCCAACGGCGAGCGCTTCATGCCGCGCTTCGACGAGCGCGCCGAGCTGGCGCCCCGGGACGTGGTGGCGCGCGCCATCGACCATGAAATGAAGCGTCTGGGCGCCGACTGCCTGTATCTGGACATCAGCCACAAGCCGGCGGATTTCATCATCGAGCACTTCCCCACCGTGTACGCCAAGTGCCTGCAGTTGGGCCTGGACATCACCCGCGACCCGATTCCGGTGGTGCCGGCGGCGCACTACACCTGCGGCGGCGTGATCATCGATCGCGCCGGGCGCACCGACGTGCCCGGGCTGTACGCGCTCGGCGAAACCGGCTTCACGGGCCTGCACGGCGCCAACCGCATGGCGAGCAATTCCCTGTTGGAGTGCTTCGTTTACGGCCGCGCCGTGGCGGAGCACATCGGCGAGCATCTGCACGAGCTGCCCGACCCCCGCGAGGCGGCGCCCTGGGACGACTCCAAGGTGACCGACTCCGACGAGGATGTGGTGATCAGCCATAACTGGGACGAGCTGCGTCGCTTTATGTGGGATTATGTGGGCATCGTGCGCACCACCAAGCGCCTGGAACGCGCCCAGCACCGGGTGGAGATGCTGAAAAAGGAAATCACCGAGTATTACAGCAATTACCACATCAGCAACGACCTGCTGGAGCTGCGCAACCTGGTGGTGATCGCTGATCTGATCATCCGCTCGGCACTGCAGCGCAAGGAAAGCCGGGGCCTGCACTTCATGCGCGAATTCCCGGACGCGGACCCGGTGGGTAAGGATTCGGTACTGGTGCCCGAACGGGCCTGATCAGCGGCGCTGCAGGTAGAGCACCTGGCGCAGCGGCGTCAGCGCCGCCGGGCCGGCCTGGTCCGGGAACACCCACACCCAGCCTCGGCGCGGGCAATGCAGGGCCAACCAGTGCTCGCGCAGCATCACCCGGAACGGCGGCGTCAGGGTCACCCGGCGGCCGTCGCGAAGACTCAGCCGCAGGGCGCCGGGGGTGACGTCCACGGCCCTCGGCATAGCCGGGCGCCAGCGGCGCACCGCCGCCAGGGCGGCCAGCCCGGTGAGCGCCGCCAGGCTCAGCGGCAGGCCACTGAACAGGATCGCCGCCACGCCCAGGCCGAGCGCCGCGCACCGCAACCGGTGCGGGTAGCGGGAACCGCCCAGCTCAACGCTTCTCGGCCACACGGTCGAGCAACTCGGCGACGAAGGCGCGCAATTCCGGGTCCTCGGGCTGGGAGCGCCGGGTGAACCACTCCAGCAGGTCCACGTCTTCGCATTCCAACAGGCGCGCGAAGCGGGCGCGGCGCGCGTCGTCGTCGATATCGAAAAAGCGCTCCAAATAGGCGTTGAGCACCACCTCCACCTCGGAGGCGCCGCGCCGGCACTGCCAGTGGAAACGTCGCTTTTGTTCGGCGATGTCGAGAGATTCCGGGGGTGTCATTGATGGCGCCTCTTTGGCTGATGGACTGACAGATCAGGGGTGGATTATCTATCATCATGGGCCTTGGTTTACAGCCATGCGCCCCAAACTCTGGCGCGGCACTCGCTGTTATCAAGCTCGATATTCTAAACAAAGGGGCATTATGAGCACCTGGCAAGCCATCCTCGGCGATCAGCAACCCATCTCGGGCGGCGTACGGCAACCGGCCCTGGCGCTGTGCGACCATCTGGCGGTGATCCGCGTCACCGGCGACGAAGCCGGCGACTATCTGCAGGGGCAGATTACCGCCGATCTCAAGCACATCGACGACGGCGCCCAGCGGCTGGCCATGCACCTTTCCCTGAAGGGCCGGGGGCTGGTCAGCGCCCGGGTGGCGACGATGCCCGGCGGCTATGCGCTGGTGGTGCCCGACGCCCGGGTGGACGACACCCTGCGCTGCTTCGAGAAATACAA
The DNA here is from genome assembly GCA_041624875.1 of Alcanivorax sp. Lineage (GTDB taxonomy): Bacteria > Pseudomonadota > Gammaproteobacteria > Pseudomonadales > Alcanivoracaceae > Alloalcanivorax. Next base: position 1,779 of record JBFJUC010000271.1, on the reverse strand, counting down.
ACTGCGCGCCAAGGCCGACTTCCAGCGTGATGCCGACCTGGTGGTGGCACAGCTCAGCGGCGGAGTGGACGGCACCCTGGCGGAAGCTGGCCTGCCGGTGCCCGGCGCCGGGCAAAGCGCCCACCGGGACGGCCTCACCGTGCTGCGCTACGCCCACGCGGACGTGGCGCTGCTGGTGGCGGCCCCGGCCCTGCTGGGCGCCCACTGGCGGACGCTGAGCGCCGAACGCGCCCTGGTCGACAGCGACGGCGCCCGCTTCCAGGACATCCTGGCCGGCGAGGCGCAGGTGTTCCCCGGCGGCGAGGATCTATTCCTGCCCCAAGTGCTCAACTACGACGTGCTCGGCGGCGTGAGCTTCAAAAAAGGCTGCTACACCGGCCAGGAAGTGGTGGCGCGGATGCATTTCAAGGGCAAACTGAAACAGCGGATGCGTGCGTTCCAGTACCAGGGACCGCCGCTGCAAGCCGGGGAAAGCCTGCGCAACGCCGACGGCAAGGCGGTGGGCGAAGTGGTCGACAGCGCCCCCGGCGCGCCGGCCCCGGTGGCGCTGGCGGCGCTGCGCGTGACCCACGAGGGCGAGCTGTACCGCGACGACCAGCCGCTGCACGCCGAGCCGCTGGCGCTGCCCTACAGCCTGCCGCAGCCCAAGCCCTGACCCAATCAGCCACAATTTAGTCACCACACCCCGGAGGCGCCATGGCGTTCCAAGACTACTCTTTGATTCAGGCGCCGATGGCCGGCGGCCTGTCCACCGCTGACGTGGTGGCCGGCGCCAGCCGCGCCGGCGCGCTGGGCTCCGTGGGAGCCGGTTATCTGAGCGGCGACGCCATCATGGCCGCCGCCGATGGCGTGCGCGCGGCGGGCGGCGACGCCTTCGCGATCAACCTGTTTATTCCGGCGCAGCGGGACGCCACCGACGCCGAATGGCGCGCGGCCCTGAAGGCCCTGGCACCCTGCTACCGGCAGGGCGAGGTGCCATTGCCGGATCATTTCCCCAAGCTGCCCGACTTCCGCGAGCAGTTCGACGCCATGCTGGAGGCGCGCCCGGCGATGTTTTCCTGGACCTTCGGGCGCCTGCCGAAATCAATGATGGCGGCCTGCCGGGCGCGCGGCATCACCCTGGTGGGCACCGCCACTAACCGTGACGAGGCGCTGGCGCTGGCCGGCGACGGCGTCGACGGCATCGTGCTGCAGGGCGAGGAAGCCGGCGGCCACCGCGGCGGGGTGGACCCGCTTGGCGAGGGCCTGCCGCTGGCGGCGTTGCTGGACGCTTGCCGGGACTTGGAGACGCCGCTGATCGCCGCTGGTGGCCTGATGGACGGCGCCGATCTGGCGCGGGTGATGGCCGCCGGCGCGGCGACCGGCCAGTTGGGCACGGCGTTCCTGCGCTGTCCGGAGGCCGGCACCGCCGAGGGCTGGCGCCAGGCACTGGCCGACGCCGGGCCGGACGCCACTGCGGTGACGCGGGCGGTGTCCGGGCGCTGGGCGCGGGGTGTCGCCAACGCCTGGATGGACGGGCGGGCGCCCACCGAGATGGCGCCTTACCCGGACCAGCACCGGCTCACCTCGCCGTTGCGCAAGGCCGCCGGTGTGGAGTGGAAGAGTTTGTGGGCTGGCACCGGGGCGCATCGGAGTCGGGCGTTGCCGGTCGAGGAGCTGGTTCAGGTTCTTGAGGAGGAGCGTCGGGCGGCGGGTCGGTGAGACCCTCCAGGGAGGCCTCACCCTCCAGGAAGGACGCGCCGGGGTTGGGTACCGCCATCCAGAACACGCCGTGAACCC
>JBFJUC010000270.1:0-3681 GCA_041624875.1 Alcanivorax sp. | reverse complement strand
AGCTCACCGAAGACGGAAAGCTGCGACACTTTCTTTCCGTTGAACACCTGCCCCGTCCCCTGCTTGAAGATATTCTTGATACCGCCGCCAGTTTTGTCGACGTGGGCGGCCGCGCGATCAAGAAAGTGCCGCTGCTGCGCGGCAAGACGGTGGTCAATCTGTTTTTCGAATCCAGCACCCGCACCCGCAGCACCTTCGAGCTGGCGGCCAAGCGGCTCAGCGCCGACGTGCTTAATCTGGATATCGCCAAGTCGGCCACCAGTAAGGGGGAGACCCTGCTCGACACCCTGCGCAACCTGGAGGCAATGGCCGCGGACATGTTCGTGGTGCGGCATCAGGATTCCGGCGCGCCCTTCTTCATCGCCAACGAGGTGACACCGAGGGTGGCGGTGATCAACGCCGGCGATGGGCGCCACGCCCACCCCACCCAGGCGATGCTGGATATGTACACCATTCGCCACTACAAGGGCGGCTTCGCCGGCCTGCGGGTGGCCATCGTCGGCGATATCCTGCACTCGCGGGTGGCGCGTTCGCAGATCCACGCCCTCAACATCCTCGGCGCCGAGGAGGTACGGCTGATCGGGCCGCGCACCCTGTTGCCCACCGATGTGGAACAGCTCGGCGTTACCGTGTTCACCGACATGGCCCAGGGCCTCAAGGACGTGGACGTAGTGATCATGCTGCGCCTGCAGAAAGAGCGTATGGATTCCGCGCTGCTGCCCAGCGAGGGGGAATTCTTCCGTCTCTACGGCCTGAACAACGAAAAGCTGCGCCACGCCCGCCCGGACGCTATCGTCATGCACCCGGGGCCGATCAACCGGGGCGTGGAGATCGCCTCGGAAGTGGCGGACGGCCCGCGCTCGGTGATTCTCAATCAGGTGACGTTCGGCATCGCCGTGCGCATGGCGGTGATGTCGATGACCATCAGTGGCCAGGAAAGCAGCCAGAACCCGGACCACGGAGGCGACCATGGCCGCTAGAGCCCATTTGCTGATCCGCAAGGGCCGAGTGATCGACCCGCTCTCCGGCCGTGATGAAGTGTCCGACCTGCTGGTGGAAGACGGCAGGCTGGTGCGTATCGGCGCCAGCCTGGACGCCCCCGGCGCGGAGATCATCGACGCCGAGGGTCATTGGGTGATCCCCGGCCTGGTGGACGCCTGCGTGCACCTGTCCCTGCCCGGCAGCGGCCGCGCCGGCGACATCGCCTCGGAAACCCGCGCCGCCGCCGGTGGCGGCATCACCCACATGGCGGCGCAGCCGGACTGCGGGCCGGTGGATTCCACCGCCGTGGTGCGGCTGATCCGCGAGCAGGCCGGCCAGGCCGGCTTCGCCCGGGTGCTGCCGGTGGCCGCGCTCACCCAGGGCCTGGAAGGCAACCAGCTGGCGGAAATGGCGACGCTGGCCCGGGCCGGTTGCATCGCGGTGGGCCAGGCCGGCGCCCGGGTGGTGGACGCCCTGGTGCTTAAACGGGGCCTGGAATACGCCGCCACCTTCGATTTGCCGGTGATGTTCCGTCCCCAGGACGCGGCCCTGGCCGGCGGCGGCTGCGCCCATGACGGGCCGGTGGCCACCCGCCTGGGGCTGCCCGGCATCCCCGCCGTGGCGGAGTCGGTGGACCTGGCTCGTGACCTGCTGCTGGTGGAAGCCACCGGCGTGCGCGCCCACTTCCAGCAGATTTCCAGCCGCCAGTCCCTGTGGCTGCTGCGCGAAGCCAAGGCCCGGGGCTTGCCGGTCACCGCCGATGTGAGTATTCACCACCTGTTGCTGGACGAGTCCGCTATTGAAGGCTTCAACAGCCACTGCCACGTGATTCCGCCGCTGCGCGGCGCCGCCGACCGGGAGGCGCTGCTGGCGGCGGTGGCGGACGGCACCATCGACGCGATCTGTTCCCAGCATCAGCCGGTGGGCTCGTCCAGCAAGGCGGCGCCGTTCCCGGCCTCCAAGCCCGGCATTTCCGGTCTGGACAGCTTGCTGCCGCTGATCCTCAAGTTGGTGGCGGAGGGGGCTTTGCCGCTGCACCGGGCACTGGATGCGGTCACTGCCGCGCCCGCCCGCTGCCTGGGCATCCAGGCGGGTCAGCTGGAAGCCGGCCGCCCGGCCAGCCTGTGCGTGCTGGCCGCCGACGAGAGCCGCGGCCTGGCCAGCCACTGGTTGTCGGCGGGCCGCAACTCACCCTGGCGCAACGCCACCCTGCCCGGGGTGGTCAAGCTGACCGTCTGCCAGGGCAAGGTCAGCTGGCTCAGCGACTGACGCCGGCGGCTAGTCCTCGTCCATCTGAAACAGATAGGTCGCCAGCAGCGACTCACCCATCAGACCCGGGGCGAACTGCAGTTGCCCTTGGGTATCGGTGAAGATCGTCGCCGGCGTGCCGCGAATGCCCAGCTGCTGCATCAGCCGCCGGTTCTCCCCCAGCGCCCGGCTGATGTCCTCGGGGATATCCTGTAACGGCGCCAGGCCGCCGGAGTCGAAATCCCGTTGCGCTTTCTCCAGGGCCGCCAGCGGATCGTCGGCGGCGAGCACCGCGGCGCCCTTGGCGTGGCTCTGCGGCTTGAGAATGCCGACGATCACGTGGCGCACCTGGGTGACGTTGTCCGCATCATTGATAAAGGGCCGCATCGCTTGCCACTGGCGGGCGCAGTACGGGCACTCCATGTCTGTAAACGTGTAAGCGACCCGTTCCGGCTCCTCCGGCCCTTCCGCCACCCAGTGGCTGTCTTCCAGCAGCGAGATCACCTGCCGGGCCTGTTCCTCGCTGATCTGGGCGGCGGCCGGCAGGCTCAGCAGTGCCGAGAATAGCGCGGCGACCAGCGCCAGGGTGTGTCGGGCCGTGCGTTGAGCGTTCATGGATTACTCCTGAAGATGCGGGTTAACAAAATGATGGAGGCTGGCTCGGGAAAGCGGCCCCACATGGCTGTTGACCAGGGTGCCGTCGCGACCGATCAGCACGGTGGTGGGCAGACCGCTGCCGCCCAGGGCCCGGGCCAGATCGCTGTGCGGGTCCAATACCACGTTATCCAGGCGCAATCCCTCCTTCATTAAATAGCCGCGAATCCTTTCAGCGGACTCCCCCTGATTGGCGTACACGAAACGCACCCCCGGATAGTCGCTCTGCCCTTGTTCCAGCACCGGCATCTCGCGCCGGCAGGGCGGGCACCAGCTGGCCCAAAGATTGACCAGGGTGAGGCGGTTCCCGGACAAGGAGGACAGGGTCACCGGGGTGCCGTCCAGCCGGTGCAGGGTGACATCCGGCGTCGGCTGAGCGGTGGCGCTGATGGCCAGGGTCACGCTGGCGGTGAGCACCGCCGACACCGCGCCGGTGAGCAGGGCGCGCCAGCTCTCGGACAGCGGCGCTGCCTCTTCCCGCCCGGCCCGACCGCGCAGCGCCCAGGCGAGGGCCAAACCGGCGCCGGCCACGGCACCGGGCCACCAGAGGCCGCCGTCGCGCAGGTCGATCATCTCCAGCGGGCCGGCGAAGCGATCGTGGTAGCGCGCCACGAACGCCACCCGGGCGCCGATCAGCGCCAGCAGCCCGATGCGCCACAGCAGAGGTTCCGTGTCCCCGTGGCCACGGCGGCGGCGGTACCAGGCCACCAGCCAGGCGGCGATCAGGCCCACCAGCCAGGGCAGCAGGGCGAGCGGTATCGCGAAGGGTCCGAGTTGCAAAGCGTTCATGGGGCCTCT
>JBFJUC010000269.1:0-3684 GCA_041624875.1 Alcanivorax sp. | reverse complement strand
GGCCGTCCACGGGCACGTTGTCGCGCTCCCGGGCCTGCTGGTTGAGGCCGCGCGCCGCCTCCTGGCGCAAGCGGTCGTCGTCCAGCCGATAGGCGGCGCCGGCGATGGCCTGGGTGTGATCCAACATGAACGTCAGCGCCTGATCCATCAGCACCTCCACCCGGGGGTTGCCGGCGATGTGCGCCATGAACTCGTTCAGCGTGCGCTGCCGCAGCGCTTCCCGGTCGGCGTTGTCGCGCCACTGGCGCAGCCGGGCGGACTCGCGGCCAAGCAGCAGATTGTTGGCGTAGGAGCCGCGCGCGCTGGCGTCCAGCATATAGCCGTTAAGCGCGCACACCACCAGCGGAAAGCCGTAAAACAGCATCAGCGACACCGGGTCCACGTCCCAGCGTTGCAGCAGCGCCACGGCCAGGGCCACCACCAGCGAGCCCAGGCACCAGAACAGGGTACGTGTGGGCGGCAGGCGCAGAATCGAGAAGCCAATGATCAACACGTAGATGGTTTCGAAGGCGGCCACCTGGCCGAGGAAGGTGCCGGCCAGATGCAGCGCCCCCAGCAGGGTGCCGGCCAGGGAGGTCATCAGCGCCAGGCCGATCAGCGTGGTGACCCAGCGCTCCAGCGCTTTCACCTTCACCGCCACGAACAACAGCGCCAGGGAAATCGCGATGGGGTAGACGCCGTAGGCCATCCACAAGTCCCGGTTGTGCTCGTCCGACAGCAACGACACCGGCACCGACACGATCAAAAACAAGGTGATCAGAATATACAGCGAGCGCTGAATCAATTTGGCGGCGCGGCGCTCGGCGTAGTCGCGGTAGCGGTCTTCCAGGGAACCGGGGAAGCGCACCCAGAGCGTCTGGACCGCCTGCTTGAGATCCCGCTCCTGGCGGGCGTCCAACACTGGCGCGGACTTGGAAGTGGTGGAACTCGTCATGGGGTCCCCTTTATTGTTGCGCTGTCCCGCGCTGTTGTTCAAAGTAAAACAGCGGGCCGCGTTCGCCCCCCCGACGGATCGCGGCCCGGGGCGCCCTTGAGCGGCCCCCTAAGAATCAATAGCCAACTAACAGGTGAGAATAATGGCGGATAAAGCCCAGTTTGAACAGGCCCAGAAAGACGTTAAGACGCTGACCAAAAAGCCGGACAACGACGACCTGCTGTTCCTCTATGCCCATTACAAGCAGGGTAGTGCCGGCGACGTCTCCGGCAAGCGCCCCGGCATGCTGGATATGGTGGGCCGGGCCAAATACGACGCCTGGGCCAAACTCAAAGGCATGAGCGCCGACGACGCCATGCAAAAGTACATCGACAAAGTCGAAGCCCTCCTCAAGAGCCACAAATAACCGCTATAGGAGCGGGCAGGCGCGCGGCTCAGGCAAGCCACTGCTTGAGCACCCGCCGCACGCTGGCCCAGCGGTTCACCACCAGCGACAGAAAGATAAGAAAGCACCCGGCGACCTGAACCGCGGACATGGTTTCAGCGAACCAGAACGCCGCGAACAGTGCCGTCCACATCGGTTCCAGTACCATAATCACCACACCATGACTGTGCACCGACAGGCTCTGCGCGTAAGTCTGCAGGAAGAAGCGGGCGGCGGTACCCACCGTGGCGCTGGCGATCACCCAGCCCGCCATCACCGGGGTGAACGCGGCGAAAGCGGTGGGCCAATCCTCCAGAATCAGCGAACCGCTGGCGGTGACCAGGCTCACGGTAAACAGTACCACGGTGGTCAGCGCCAGCGCTGGGACACGGTCGCGGGTGGTCACCCCGCCGGCGCTGTCCGTCACCGTGGCGTGATTGGCGGCGCGCGTGTTGAGGGTGAAATACAGCGCGAACACAAAGGCGGCGACAACGAAGAACAACTGCCCGGCCTCGGCGCGGAAACCGCCTTGCAACGACAGCAGCGCCAGCCCGGCGGCGGCCACGGGCAACGCCACCCAGGTACTGGTCGGCGGCGTTTCCTTGAACACCAGCCGGGCCATCACCGGCACCAGCACCACGCCGAGACTGGTGAGGAAGGCGCCTTCGCCCACATGGGTGCCGAAATGCAGGCCCATGATCCAGAAACTCATGGCCAGGCCGAACACCAGCCCCACCTTGACGCTGCGTTGGAACTGGTCGGCGCTCAGGCGCAGCAGCTGCCGCCAGCCCACCAGCGCCAGCACCAGCCCGGCGAGCAAAAACCGCAGCGCCATGAACAGCAACGGCGGCATCAGTAGCACCGCCTCCTTGGAGAAAATCCAGCTGACGCCGGCCAGCAGCGTCACCGCCACCAGCAGCAGATCGGCCTTGCCGGATCCGCCGCCGTTCTGCGCGGTCACTGTTAGAGGTACCGCCCGGCGGACGCGACCACGACCACGATCAGGCCGAGAATCAGATTGACGCCCACCAGTTTGCGGATCTGGCCGACGCGGCGCGCGCCTTCGCTGGCGTCATTGGCCGCCACGGCCTGCTTGAGGCGGCGGAACGGCGCGAAGTAAACATGGGCGAACAGCAGCATCATCAGGATGCCCAGACCGATCATGGTGTGGATGTGCCATTCCACGTTGGCCATACCCTTATAGACGCCGAACACCATACCGAAGCCGGTGGCCAGCAGTACCACCACGGCCGCCCACACCCAGCGGAAGAACCGTTCCAGGGTGGCGGCCCACAGCGCCGGACGCTGGGCCGGATCAATCACCTGAACCACCGCCGGGCGCATGGCCAGGTAGGCGTAGAACATGCCGCCCACCCAGACGACGGCGGCGAGCAAATGCAGGGCGAGGGGAAGGGCCATAGCGATAACCATGAAAGGCTCCGTGGTCGGGGGAATTCGGGGGTGTGTAGTGTAGCAGAGCGGTGCTCCGTATCGGAGACGCGGTGCAATGGTGGGGCCCGCTCCCACAAAAAAAGGCGGCCGAGTATCTCCCCAAAGGGTGAGCAAATTGCTAACTTGGGCGCCCGTTGCCTTCGCAACGGTCCCGGTGCCGTGTCGGCCCGGGTGGCTGCTGAGTACCGGGAAGAGGACCCCCATGACCATCGACGCCATTCGCGTGGAAGACTATTACGATCCGGTGGTATTCCGCCGCATCAAGGATCTGGCCGACACCAAGGAGACCCCCTTCGTGGTGATCGACACCGAAACGGTGGGCAAACATTACGATCAATTGATCGAACAGTTTCCGTTCGCCAAGGTGCACTACGCGGTGAAGGCCAACCCGGCCGCTGAGTTGATCAGCCTGTTGCGTGACCGGGGTGCCAATTTCGATATCGCCTCGATCTATGAGCTGGAAAAGGTGATGGGCCTGGGGGTGTCGGCGGAGCGCTGCATCTTCGGCAACACCATCAAAAAAGCCCGCGATATCCGCGCCTTCTATGAGAAGGGCGTGCGCATGTTCGCCACCGACTCGGAAGCCGACCTACGCAATATCGCCAAGGCGGCGCCGGGTTCACGGGTTTACGTGCGCATCCTCACCGAGGGTACCCACACCGCCGACTGGCCGCTGTCGCGCAAGTTCGGCTGCCAGACCGATATGGCCCTGGACCTGATGATCCTGGCCCGGGACCTGGGACTGGAACCCTATGGCGTGTCCTTCCATGTGGGTTCCCAGCAGCGCGATATCGGCGCCTGGGACGCGGCCATCGGCAAGGTCAAGATCATGTTCGAACGCCTGCGCGAGGAAGTAGGCATTGAGCTGAAAATG
>JBFJUC010000268.1:0-3705 GCA_041624875.1 Alcanivorax sp. | reverse complement strand
GAGTGACATGAGCGAATCCGGACCCATAATCCTGACCGAACGGGCCGCCGCCAAGGTGCGCGAGCTCCGTGACGACGAAGGCAACCCCGAGCTGAAACTGCGGGTGTACATCACCGGCGGCGGCTGCGCGGGGTTTTCCTATGGCTTCACGTTTGATGAAGCGGTGAACGAGGACGATACGGCCGTGGCCCGTGAGGACGTGACCTTGCTGGTCGACGCCATGAGTATCCAGTATCTGGATGGCTCCCAGGTGGACTACGAGCAGGGTTTGATGGGCTCTCGGTTTATCGTCAACAACCCCAACGCGGCCACCACCTGCGGCTGCGGCTCGTCGTTCTCGGTGTGAGCCGGCCGGGATTGTCATTTAACGGTCATTAAAGTATCAGAATATTGTCTTGAGCAGCATGGAGGCTGTAGGCATGACGATACAGAGACCTTCCATCCAAAGAATGACCGCCGCGGACACCCGCGCCATGTGTTGGTTGCTGGCCCAGCCCCGGGCCGCCAGCCGCGCCCGTATGGCGAGGGCCATCTCCCGGTTCGGTGACGGCCCCTTCTACGCGGCTCTGGTCGCGGTGCTCTGGCTGGTCGACCCGGTCGATGGTACCCGTTTCGCCCTGGCGGCGGCGGTGGCCTACGGCCTTGAAGTGCCTGCCTTTATGGTACTTAAGAATCTGATCAAGCGTCCCAGGCCCGCCGATTCCGAGATGGCGTTGTGCGCCTTTATCAAGCCGGCGGGCCGTTTCAGCTTCCCTTCAGGCCATACCGCGGCGGCCTTTGTCATGGCCATCTTGCTGGGTATCTTCTACCCGGTAGTGGCGACACTGGCGCTGGCGTTCGCGCTGTTGGTGGGATTGTCTCGGGTGCTGCTCGGCGTTCACTACCCGTCGGACATCGCCGCGGGCGCGTTGCTTGGCACCAGCTGCGCGATGATCGGCTCGCTTTTCGTGTAATCCCGGCTTGGCGTCAGGGCAGGCTCAGATGGCCGAGCACCGCCGGCCGGCTGGCGCCGGTGACTTGCGGCGCATTGCCCGGCACCCGTTCCCAGAACGCCCAGGCCAGCCAGGCGAAGGCGGCCGCTTCCACCCATTCCGGCGCCACCCCGGCGTCTTCCGTGCTGACCGCCGGCAGCCCGCAATGCCGGACCAGCCGTTTGAGAAGATCCCGGTTGTGCACGCCGCCGCCACAGATCAGCAGGCGGTCGGCCTTGAACCCGCTGATCGCCTCGGCGACGGTGCGCGCGGTCAGCTCCGCGAGGGTGGCCTGGACGTCCCGGGGAGCCATGGCGGCGCTCAGATGGGGGGCGAGCCAATCCTGATGGAAGTATTCCCGCCCTGTGCTCTTGGGCGGTGGGCGGTGGAAATAAAGGTCGCCAAGCAGGCTGTCGAGCAGGGCGGGGAGAACCGCTCCGCCGGCGGCCCAGTCGCCCCCCGGGTCATAATCGCCGCCGCGATGCTGCTGATGCCACTGGTCCAGAAGGGTGTTGGCCGGGCCGGTGTCGAAACCGCCGACCAAGTGGCCTTTATCCAGCAGTGAGACGTTGGCGATACCGCCGAGATTAAGGATTACCCGACGCTCGCCCGGGTCGCCAAAGGCGTGTTCGTGGAAGCGTGGCGCCAGGGGCGCGCCCTGGCCGCCGAGGACCATGTCCTTGTTGCGGAAATTGCTGATCACCGGCAGGCCGGCTCTGACCGCCAGGGTGTCCGGGCATCCGAGCTGCACGCTAAACCCGGCGTCGCCGGGGCGGTGCCGCACGGTCTGGCCGTGGCAGCCGATGGCAGTGACGGCAACCTCCGATACGCCCGCCTCGCCAAGGAGGGCGGCAACGGCCTCCGCATAGTGTTCGCCCAGAGCCCGGTGACAGGCCCCGGCCCGATCGATTTCATCATCGCCGGGGCGGCACAGCCGCTGCAGGTCCGCGCGAAGGGCGGAGGGAAGGTCGGTGCTGTGGTGGGCCAGCACCTGGGTGCCGGCGTGGGTGACGCTGGCCAGGACGGCGTCAACGCCGTCCAGGCTGGTGCCGGTCATCAGACCGACGAACAGCGCTTCAGAAGACATTGCTGCTGGCCAGGGTGGCGGCCTCCGCGAACATGGTCATCTGCGCCGCCAGCCGGCTGCTTTGGATGCGGAACTGTGGCTGCTCGCTGCTGGCGATGCCGCTGGCCTTGGGTAGCGGTACGGTCTGCGGGTTGCGATGCACCCCGTCGATACGGAACTCGTAATGCAGATGCGGGCCGGTGGCCAGGCCGGAGGCGCCCACATAGCCGATGGTCTGACTCTGATTGACCCGGCTGCCCACGCGAATGCCCTTGGCGAAGCTGCGCATGTGGGCATAGAGGGTGGAGTAGCGCTGACCGTGTTTTAGAATCAAGACGTTGCCGTAGCCGCCCTTAACGCCGGCGAAGATCACCTTACCCTTGCCGGCGGCTTTGATCGGCGTGCCGCTGGGGGCGGCGTAGTCAATGCCGTGATGCGCGCGCACTCTGTTCAGAATCGGATGCTTGCGTCCGGTGCTGAAGCGGGAGCTGATGCGTGAGAAGGCCACCGGGGTGCGGATGAACTCCTTGCGCATGGAGTTGCCGTCGCTGTCGAAGTAGGACACATCGCCATCGCGGGTCTGATAGCGGTACGCCGTGAGGTGGCGGTCCTGGTTCCAGAATTCCGCGGCGATGATTTCCCCCTCACCGACTTTCTCGCCGTCCAGATAGAGTTCCTCGTAAAGCACTCGGAAACGGTCGCCGTTGCGGATATCGAGTACGAAGTCGATATCCCAGCCAAAGATATTGGCCAGCTGCATGGTCAGATTATCGCTCATGCCGGCGGCGTGGCCGGCCAGGAACAGGGAGTTATCAATGGTGGCTTCGGCGAAGCGGGTACGGCGCTGGTACTCGCGCACCACGTTCTCCACCTGCCAGTTGCCGTCTTCCAGGGTGGCTTCCACGGTCTCCACCCGGGATGGGCTGTAACGCAGCGAGGTCAGCTCGCCGGCTTCGTCCACGGAAATATTGAGGGAGTCCCCGGGGCGGATGGTGGCCAGCTCGGCGAGACGTTCGTCACCGGTGACCAGGCGATGCACCTGCGCCGCGCTGACGCCGCGCGCCTGCAGAAGCCCTGACAGGGTGTCGCCGGATTCCACCGTGAGCTTGACCCAGCGCTCCTGTTCGGGCGTCTCCACAGCCGGACGAATGTCGGTGACCGTCTGGGCGATGTCCTGACGGGCCGGCGCCATGCTGGCTGACGGCTTGGGCAGATCCAGCGCCTGCAGGCGCTCCGGGCGGGATTCTCCGGACTCCGGGGTCAGGGCGATCAGCCCCACTGTCATCACCAACGCCCCGGACAGGATAAGATGGGTACGGGGAAAACGGCGCGCGGCACGGCCGAGGGCGGATAATTGAATGCTCATGCTTTTACTACGCTCTGAGGTGCGCCGCCGAGGGCGTTCATTTAGTTGCAGCAAAGATACCCGCCTTCTACAACCCGCTTCAAGTGCTACAATAGCGCGCTTTTCAGGGTGAGATGTGGTCGGCGGGTTGGCGTTTCAGACCGATGCCGCCGGGGCAAGTTCCTAAAACACGCTGGGTCCGGCCGTCGCCGGGCCGTGAATGAGGTGATGATGATCAAGGTGGACGAACAGCTGGCGCTGCTGCGCCGTGGCGCGGATGAGATCATTCAGGAAGACGAATTGCGCGAGCGCATCGCCAGCGG
>JBFJUC010000267.1:0-3716 GCA_041624875.1 Alcanivorax sp. | reverse complement strand
CAGTCCATCTCCCGTTCGCTGCCGTCGGTGAACACGATGCTGTTCTCGCGCACTTCCTTGACGCCCTCGGTGAACAGCTCCACGTTGTCGCGGTTGAAGGTCGGGTAGTAGCGGTTGGAAATCATGATCCGCTTGCAGCCCAGGGTATAACTGGGGGTCAACTTGCGGGCGGTTTCCTTGTCCTTGACCTGGAAACGGATGAACTGCTTGACCACTTTTTCCAGCAGCCCCGCCAGGCGCGGGTGGAAGATCGGCACCACGCGGGATTCGTTGCTCCAGTAGAGCCGCACCCGGTGCAGCTTGCGCAGCAGCGGGAAGCGGCGGAACAGGGTCTTGCTGAGCTGGGAATAGCTGCGCTCGTCGCGGGGAATGATCCAGCCCGGGGTGCGCTGCACCACGGTCAGACGCTGCACCTCCGGGGCGATTCGCGGCACGTACTGAATGGCGCTGGCACCGGTGCCCACGGACACCACTTTCTTGCCGGTGAGGTCATAGTCGTGGTCCCACTGGGAGGAGTGGAAGACCTTGCCCTGGAAGCGGTCCAGGCCCGGAAAATTGGGAATCTGCGGCACGTGCAGCGGGCCGCTGGCCAGTACCCAGTGCTGGCACACCACCTGGCTGCCGTCTTTCAGGTCCAGGGTCCAGAGCGCCTTGTCCTGATCGAAATGAGCGCCGCACACCTCGGCGTTGAAGCGGGTCTTTTCCTGGATGCCGTGCTTCTCGGTGGTGCGCAGGATGTAGTCCTGAATCTCCTTCCAGCCGCTGTAGCGCGCGGACCAGTCCGGGTTGCCCTCGAAGGAAAACGAATACATGTGCGACTGCACGTCGCAAGCGCAGCCCGGGTAGCTGTTATCCCGCCAGGTGCCGCCCACCTGGTCGGCTTTTTCCAGCAGCACGAAATCCTCGATGCCGGCTTCACGCAGTTTGATCGCCATGCACAGGCCGCCGAAACCGCCCCCCACGATGGCCACTTTCACCGGTCGCGCGTACTGATACACCTTGGCTCGACTGTTCATCTTGTTCTCCCTATCGCTGGCCAATCCGGCCTTCATTGTCGGGCACTTTACCTTGTCCCCGCCCCGGATAAAGGTGTTAAGCTGGCCGGAAAATTGATAATTCCGGCCAAGGCGTTTCCCATGCCCCTGCGTTCCATTCTTGCCCTGATGTCCACCGTGGATGTGCTCGAGGAACGGGGCGTGGCGTGCGCCCCGGTGCTGGCCCGCCACGGGCTGAACCCGGAACGTCTGGACCCCAACGGCGAGATTGAGCGCGACCGCGAGCTGGCGGTACTCACCGAGCTGCTACCGCTGGCCGGGGACCCGCTGTTCGGCTTCGAAATGGGCAAGCGTTTCGGGCTGGCCGGCTACGGCCCACTGACCATGCTGCTGATGACCAGCCGCACCGCCTTTCAGGGCTTTCAGATCGGCGTCCGTTACCAGGCGCTCACTTACCTCTACGGCAAGCTGTCGCTGGTGCCCGGCGAAGACACCACCAAACTGATTCTGGAACCGGTGCCGCTGCCGGACAGCGTGCGGCGCATCCTGATCGACCGGGACATGACCGGCACCTTCAATCTGGTCAACGAAATCCAGACCCAGCTGGGTCTGAACCTGGCGCCACTGGAAGTCTGGCTGCCGTTTCCCCGGCCCGCCGAGGCCTCCATCTACGAGGATTTTTACCGGGCGCCGGTGAAGTTCGACCAGCCCTGGTGCCAGGCGATCATCCGCAACCAGGATCTGGCGCAACCCTTGCCCGGCTACAACCGCACCGCCCAGGAGATGTACCAGCACCAGTGCGACGCTCTGCTGGCCCGACGCCAGGCGCAGGCCCCGGAAGGGCTGCCGGACCGCGTGGCGGCCTATTTGGAACTGTTCATCGGTGACTTTCCCGGTGCCGACCGGGCCGCCGCCACCTTCGACATGCCGGAGCGCAGCTTCCGCCGCCGGCTCGGCGACGCCGGACGCAGCTATCAGAAAATTCTCGATCAGGTACGGCTGGGCAAGGCGCGCGGCTACCTGGCGGATTCGTCACGCAGCGTGGAAGAGATCGCCGGCCTGCTCGGTTACAGCGAACCCGCCGCCTTCATCCGCGCCTTCGAACGCTGGACCGGGCAAACCCCGTCGCGTTACAGAAAAGCCCTGTAACCGCTATTCGGAGCGGATTTTTTGCACGATATGGGTGGTGGAAATGTTCTCGACGAAGTCCAGGACTTCGACGCGGCCGCCGTGGCGTTTGACGATGTCCGCGCCCACCACCTGATCGACGCTGTAGTCGCCGCCTTTGACGAGGATGTCCGGACGCACCTTTTCCAGCAGCGGTTCCGGTGTGTCGGTGTCGAAGGCGACCACGTAATCCACCGCTTCCAGGGCCGCCAGCACCGCCATGCGGCGGTCCAGGGAGTTGATCGGACGGCCCGGCCCCTTGAGCCGGCGGATCGACTCGTCGCCATTGACCGCCAGCACCAGCCGGTCGCCGAGGCGGCGGGCGGAATCCAGATAGCCCACATGGCCGGCGTGAATAATGTCGAAGCAGCCGTTGGTGAACACGATCTTTTCGCCCTGGGCGCGGGCGTCCTCGATCGCGATCAACAGTTGCTCCTCGGTCATCGCGCCCCGGCCGGGGCCGCCGGCCTGGTGCACCGCGCGGCGCAGTTCCGGGGCGGACACCACCGCGGTGCCCAGTTTGCCGACCACAATGCCGGCGGCGATATTGGCCAGCACCACCGCTTCCGGCAGGTCGGCGCCGGCGGCCAGGGACACCGCCAGGGTGGAAATCACGGTGTCGCCGGCGCCGGTGACGTCGAACACCTCGCGGGCGTGGGCCGGCAGGTGCAGTTCCGGCTGGCCGGCGCGCAGCAACGTCATGCCTTTTTCGCTGCGGGTGATCAACAGCGCGCCCAGGTCCAGCTCGGCCATCAGTGTCTGGCCTTTTTCCAACAGGGTCTTTTCGTCCGGCACCGGCCCCACCACCGCTTCGAACTCGGCCAGGTTGGGGGTCAGCAGGGTGGCGCCCCGGTAGTGGCTGAAGTCGCTGCCCTTGGGATCCACCAGCACCGGAACTCCGGCGTCGCGGGCCAGGGCGATAAGCCCCGGGCAGTCGCGCAGGGCGCCTTTGGCGTAATCGGACAGCACCAAGGCGCCGCAACCGGTCAGCCGCGCTTTGACTTTCTCGGCGAACGGCGCCGGGTCCTGGTCCTGGAAGGATTCCTCAAAGTCCAGCCGCAGCAGCTGCTGCTGGCGGCTGATCACACGCAGCTTGGTGATGGTGGGCAGCCCGGCCACTTTCTGGAAATCGCAAAGCACGTCGGCGGCGCCCAGGCGTTGCTCCAGAATGCCGGCGGCCTCATCCTCGCCGGTGAGGCCCACCAGTTCCGCCCGTGCCCCCAGGGCCGCCATGTTAAGCGCCACGTTGGCGGCGCCGCCGGGCCGGTCCTCCAGCTCGGTGACGCGCACCACCGGCACCGGGGCCTCCGGAGAGATACGTCCGGTCGGGCCGTGCCAATAACGGTCCAGCATCACGTCGCCGGCGACCAGCACACGGGCCTGGCCAAAGGGGGGAATTCGCGGGTTGTGCATCACCTACTCCTGCGCCACGGGGAGCCTCAAACTGGCGCGCAGTGTAGCATAGCGGTGGATGCGAGCAGCCCCGCTGAGTACACTTTGCCGCTCGCCGGGCGGGTGCGGCCGGACCAGGGCCCTCGCCGGCGCGAATACGAT
>JBFJUC010000266.1:0-3723 GCA_041624875.1 Alcanivorax sp. | reverse complement strand
ATAATTTTGCGGCTCACGGCGGTTCGCGGCTCCACTGGCAGGGCACAGGAGATGAAACACCTATGGTAGCACCACGACCATGATCACGGGATCCAACGCCCCCAAAGTATTGATTGTCGGCGCCGGCCCCACCGGCCTGACTCTTGGCATCAACCTGCTGCGCGGCGGCGTGCCGTGCCGGGTGATCGACAAACTGCCCGGTCGGCTGCCCTGGTCGCGGGCCCTGGGCCTGCACGCGCGCAGCCAGGAGATCTTCGACGCGATGGGCGTGCTGGACGCGGTGCGCCGTCAGTCGCGGGCGTTCGAGGCGATCCACGTCTACGGCGACAAGGGCCGCGACAAGGGCGCGCTGCTCAGCCTGCCGATGGGCGAGCTGCCGTCACCGTTCCCGCAGCTGCTGTGCTGTCCCCAGCCGCGCATCGAGGCGGTACTGGAGGAGCGCTTCCGCAGCCTGGGCGGCGAGCTCTGGTGGGACGCCGAACTGCTCGACGTTCAGCAGGACGGTTCCGGTGTTCAGGCGCGGGTGCTACAGCGGAATGAAGGGCTACAGCGGAATGAAGAGCGCCAGCTGCAGGCGGACGTGCTGGTGGGCACTGACGGCGCCCACTCGCGGGTGCGCGAGTTACTGAGTCTGCCGTTCGTCGGCAACGATTACCATGAGCGCTTTCTGCTTGCCGACGTGGACTGGGCCCCGGACCTGGAGAACGACGCCTTCCACGGTTTCCTGCTCGCTAACGGCAACCTGATCGCCATTCCCATGCCTGACGGCGGCTGGCGCCTGGTGGTCACCGAAGAACCGGAAGAGCAGGGCGAACAAGACAGCGAGGACGGTGAACAGAGCGCCGAGGCCGAGCCCGACATGAGGCTGTTCCACGAGCGCATCCGTGAAGCCTTGGGCGATCAGGCGCCGCTGCCCGGCGAACCCCGCTGGCTGAGCCGCTTCACCATCCAGCGCCGGCTGGTCAGCCACTATCGCCGCAACCGCATTCTGCTCGCCGGCGACGCCTGCCATGTGCAGAGCCCGCTGGGCGCCCAGGGCATGAACACCGGCATCGCCGATGCCTTCAACCTGGCCTGGAAGCTGGTGCTGTTCTGCCGCGGACACGGTGGTGGGGCGTTGTTGGACAGCTACCAGCGCGAGCGGCGGCCGGTGGCCGAGGACATGCTGCGCGGCGTGGACGCGCTGTCGCGGGCGTCCTTCGTGCGCGCCAAGGTGCTGCGCGGCGCCCGCGATTCGCTGCTGCGTCTGGCCGGCAACCGCCCGCAACTGGGCCGGCGGCTGGTGCGCCGCGCCAGCCAGCTGGACGTGCACTACCGGCATTCGCCGCTGGTCGACGCCGGGCCGGACGCCGATCTGGGCTGGCGACATCAGGGGCCGCTGCCCGGCGACCGGGTGCCGGACGCCCGCCTGCAATCGCAACGCGACGGTTCGCCGCGCCGGATCCAGGCGCTGCTGCGTCAACCGGTGCACCATCTGCTGCTGCAATTGGGCGGCGAGCCGGATCACCGTGCCCGGGTTATCCTGCACGCGCTGCTCTCGCGGCTGCCGGACGAATACCTCAATGAGCTGCGCGTCACGGTGATCAGCCGCGACGGCTTCGAGCTGGACGGCTCCGACACCGGCGCCGGGCGAGCCCACCTGTGGCGCGACCACGATGGCGAATTCGAGCAGGCCTTCGGCCCCGGCAGCCGGCTATGGCTGATGCGCCCCGACGGCCACCTGGGCTACCGCGCCCCGCTCACCGACGCCGACTACCTGTTCGCCTACCTGGAGCGCCTCTTCCACCACTAATCTGGCGGGGCCCGCTCCCACCAGATTAGTGGCGCCGGAGAAGGCCGGCGAGGCCGATCAGCGCCAGCAGGACGCCCAGGGCGCCGCCGCCCCCACCGCCGCCACCGCCTTCGTCGCCGGATGACGAGGTGACCGCGATATTGGAGTAGCTCAGCGCCACGTCGGTGCTGTTGTTCGCGGTGGGGAATTCATCGTCGGTGGTGTCCGCCGCCAAACTCAAAGTGCCGTTCTGCGGCGTGCCGCTGGTGAACGCCAGTGTGATCTCCGTGGACTGGCCCGGCGCTAGCTCGCCCAGGTTGCACACGCTGTCGCAGGGCACGGAACTGCTGGTCAGGCTGGTGCCCACCGGCGGGTTTACGGTCAGCGCAACATTGCCGGCGACGGCACCGGCCAGGGTGGTCAGATTGCGCACCGTCACGGCGACTTCGGTGGTGCCCTCGCCGTTATTATTGACGCCGCTGCTGAGAATCGACGCGTCGACGGACAGATCGGCGGCGTCGGAGAAGATCACGCTGATTTCCTGACGGTTGTTCTTGGCCCGGTATTCGTCTTCCGTGGCGTCCGCGGTGAGGGTGAAGGTTTCGATGCTTCGGCCCGCGCCGAGCGACCGGCTCGCCGTGACAGGCAAGGCGCGGGCCGTCTGCGCGGCAAGGCTGGCCTCCTGATAACAGGTCGAGACCAGACAGTTACTGCCGTTCACGGTGATGTTCAAACCGCCGTCCTGCACCGTCAGCCGGCCGTCATTCACTGTGTTGGCGACGCTGCGGTTGGCGAAGATCAGATCGAAATTGGCGCTGTCGCCGGGCAGGGCGTAATAACGAGGCCCGTCGGGCAGCTCGATGGAAAGATCGACCAGTGCCGGCCCCGCCTGGGCGGTGATCTGTTCCACGAACGGCACCTGGCTCAGCACGCTGGTGTAAACGGTGGGCAGATTGCCGGCGCACTGGGGCTGTCCGAAGCTGGTCAGGCCGATGACGTAGGGATCGATATCATCGCCGATAAACAACGGACCGCCACTGTCTCCGGAGCAGGTGTCCTGGTCGCGGCCCTGAACCGGATTGAGCTCGGCGGCGCACACCATGGTGGCGGTGTTAAAGCCGCTGCCCCAGGCGTTCTTGCACGAGCCGGTCTGGATGTAATCCAGCGCCACTTCCTGCAAACGATCGGCCGGGTCGGTGCCGTTTCTGGAGGTTAGCCCCCAGCCGATGGCCGTCAGCGCCTCGTCGCGCTGGGCGAAGGGAGCGGCCTGCAGGGCGTTCAGTTGCGCTGAGCCGGCGATGCTCGGCCGGTTCGCCTGATCGGGGCCGGGTGTGGTCAGGCGGATCATGGCGATGTCGTTGTCGAACTCCGGTGTTACCGACGGTTGGTAACCCTGAGGAACGCCGTAACCGTCTGAAGAATAGGCGGTTCCTGCACCGAGAAAGACACTCCCCACACGCACGGTAATGTCCGACGGGTCCACCGGGTCGCCGTTGTCATCAATCAGACAGTGCGCGGCGGTCATCACCCAGCGTGGTGTCAGCAGCACGCCGCCGCACAGGCCGAATTGATTGGTGGCGGTAAAAGCGATATCCAACTCCGCCATCCACGGCCATTCGTTCTGCGACGCGTTGTCACCACCGATAATACGCGGCGTGGCTTCCTGGGCGCCGGCGGCGGCGGCCAGCAATAGAAGCGCGGGTAACGCCGCGCGGGTGATCAACCAGCGAACCATGGTTTTTCCTCGGATACGACTCTTTTATCCGAGCATACCGCCTCCGTGCGGGCAGCGCGTGATCAAACCGTTACCGTTTCGTTAATACAACAAACGGGCGTGCCGCTCAGGCGAGCGGCGAGGCGTGGGCGAGCCAGTGGTCCTGGTCGTCGCGGGTGCGGGGCATGGCGGTTTGCAGGTGGTAGAGCACCTGTTCCAGGGCGGCGTTGGCGCTGTT
>JBFJUC010000265.1:0-3754 GCA_041624875.1 Alcanivorax sp. | reverse complement strand
TCGGGTGGGCCCGTCCAGGACCGTGTTTGGCCAGGGATGGCCAAACGCCGAGCTTACAGGGATGTACTCGCAGCGTGTCCTGGACGGGCACACCCGATCCCGGTGCGGGCTTTCTGGAGAGAAAAGCCTCTGGGATCCCGCCGGGTGGCTAAAGCCACCCTTTCGCGGGCGGGGCCCGCTCCCACAAACGTGGCTACGAAGCTCCGGGTCGATGCTGAGAGGGTGCTGCTTGCCTGAAGATCGGAACCGTGATTCAATCCTTTAAAGACTGGAACCGGGATTCCGATCATGGTGTGCACGCATGGCGTATAGAGAGACGGCGCAGATAAAGGCGCGCAAGGCGGCGCAGCGCGAGGCGCTGCTGCGCACCGCGGAGGCGCTGGTGCGTGAGGGCGGCTTCGCCGCCATGACCATGCAGACGGTGGCCGACCGGGCCGGCGTGGGCGTCGGCACGCTATACCGCTACTTCGACAATAAGGCGACCCTGGCGGCGGCGGTGTTCGCGGTGGCCACGCAGCGGGAAGTGGACGCGGTGGACCGGGCGCTGGCCGGCGGCGGCGATGCCTCGGTGCGACTGGAGCGCGCCCTGCGGCTGTTCGCCCGCCGGGCGCTGGCGGCGCCGAGGTTGGCCTGGGCGCTGATCGCCGAGCCGGTGGAGCCGGAAGTGGACGCCGAACGGTTGCGCTACCGCGCCGCCTACGCGGCCCTCTACCAGCGGGTGCTGGACCAGGGCGTGGCGGCCGGTGAGCTGCCGCCGCAGTCCACCGCGCTGGCGGCGGCGGCGCTGGTGGGTGCCATCGCCGAAGCGCTGGTGGGGCCGCTGGCGGCGCCCCTCAACGATGCCGGCCTGGCGGATCATCTGGCGGCGTTCTGTTTGCGGGCGGTGGGCGTGGCCGATACGGAGAGAGCGCTATGAGCAATCCACTGAAAAAGCTGTTTTCCGGGGCCGCCGGCCTGCGCCGGGGCCTGCTGTTGTACGGGCCGTTTCTTGGCGCCGGGGTGCGCGTTGATGAGCTCAGCGCGGATTTCCGGCGGGTGCGGGTGTCCATGGGCATGCACTGGTACAACCGCAACTATGTGGGCACCCATTTCGGCGGCAGCCTGTACAGCATGACGGACCCGTTCTACATGCTGATGCTGATGAACAATCTGGGCGGCGACTACATCGTCTGGGATAAGAGCGCGAGGATCGAGTTCCTGCGTCCGGGCAAAGGCCGGGTGTTCGCCGAATTCGAGCTGACCCAGGCGATGATCGATGAGGTAAAGGCCGCCACCGCCGGCGGCGAAAAATATCTGCCCGCCTGGGAGGTCACCGTGCGCGACGCCGCCGGCGAGGCCGTCGCCCGGGTGGAAAAAGTACTCTATGTACGGCGCAAAGCCGGGGAGAGACCGTCATGAACGCTCAAGAGAAAACCCTTTCACAACCGGATGCTCTGGCCAACACCCATGAGGTGTTCAACCAGGCCACCCCACTGCAGGACTACAACGCTTTCCGGGGCGATAGCGCGCTCTACGACGCGGTGCTGCGCGAGGGCGGTGAGCGGGGTGTCGACGAACTGGACCGCTACGGTTTCGAGACCACCCGCCCGGAAGTGATCGAGTGGGGCTACCAGGCCAACGCCAGCAAGCCCGAATTTGAAACCCATGACCGTTATGGCCACCGGGTGGACCAGGTCAACTACCACCCGGCGTACCACAAGCTGATGGACATGGCGACGCGGGAGGGGCTGCATTGCTCGCCCTGGATCGATCCGGGCCCGGGTGCCCAGGTGCTCCGCGCCGCCAAGTACTACATGCATGCCCAGGTGGAAGGCGGTCACGGCTGCCCGATCACCATGACCTTTGCCGCCGTGCCCAGCCTGCGGCTGACCCCGTCCGTCGCCGAGCGCTGGCTGCCCAAGGTCACCGCCAGGGGTTACGACGGCCGTAACGTCAGCCACCACGAGAAGTCCGCGCTGACCATCGGCATGGGCATGACCGAAAAACAGGGCGGTTCGGACGTGCGCGCCAACACCACCCGCGCCCATCCTGTGGGTGCCGGCGGTTCCGGCGAGCTCTACGAACTGGTGGGCCATAAGTGGTTCATGTCCGCGCCGATGTGCGACGCCTTCCTGATGCTGGCCCAGTCGCCGGGCGGTCTGAGCTGCTTCCTGGTGCCGCGCTGGCGCGAGGACGGCAGCAAGAACCCGCTGCAGGTGCAGCGCCTCAAGAACAAGGTGGGCAACGTCTCCAACGCCTCCTCCGAGGTGGAGCTGCGCGGCGCCCACGGCTGGATGGTCGGCGAAGAGGGCCGTGGTGTGCCGGCGATCATCGAAATGGTAGCCATGACCCGCTTCGATTGCATGATCGGCTCATCCGGTGGCCAGCGCCAGGTGGTGGCCCAGGCGGTGCACCACGCCGCCCACCGCGCCGCCTTCGGCGAGACGCTGCTCGACCAGCCGCTGATGCGCAATGTGATCGCCGACCTGCAGTTGGAAGTGGAAGGTTCGGTGGCGATGACAATGCGCATGGCCCGGGCCCTGGATCACCTGGACGACGAGCACGAGAAACGGTTCACCCGGTTGGGCGCCGCCGTGGGCAAGTACTGGATCTGCAAGCGCACCCCGCACCATGCCTATGAAGCGATGGAATGCCTGGGCGGCAACGGCGTCACCGAGAACTTCATTCTCGCCCGGCTGTACCGGGACGCGCCGATTAACGCTATCTGGGAAGGGTCCGGCAATGTGCAGGCACTGGATGTGCTGCGCGCTATGAACAAGAGCCCGGCGGTGGTGGACACCTGGTTCGAGGAGCTGGCCGGCGCCCAGGGCAAGAACGCCACCCTGGACAACGCCATCAATGATCTAAAGAAAGAGCTGGCCGATCCGGCGGAGATTCAGTTCCGCGCCCGCGACCTGGTCGACCGCATGGCGTTGACCATGCAGAGCGCACTGCTGGTGAAGGCGGGCAATCAGTCGGTGAGCGAGGCGTTTATCGCCGCGCGGCTGGGCGGCGGCCACACCCGCAACTACGGCAGCCTGCCGCGCGGCCTGGATATCGACACGCTGATCCAGCGCGCCAATCCGCTGGACGCCTAGCGTTTACAGCTTGAGGCGGCCGAGCACTTCGAACCAGAGTGCGCGGAACGCCTGGGCGGCCGGTGTGTAGGGGGCGAATTCCCCCACCGGGGCGCGGTGGTCGCCCATCTGCTCCACGTGGGTGGAGTAGGGCACCCAGGTCTTGAGGCCGTTTTTCATCAGCGCCGGGCGCTTGACCAGCATCTGCACGTGCAGGTCCCGGCGCCGGTCCACCATGTTGAAAAACGGCACCACCTGCAGGTTCTTGATGTTCTTGCTGTCGATCCAGTCGAGCACCTGTTCGAAGGCGCGCAGGGACAGATGAGTGGGGATCACCGGTACGAACAGATAATCGGCGGCGGCGAACACGCTTTCCGCCAACGGGCTGAGCGTCGGCGGGCAATCCAGTAACACCAGTTCGTAGGATTCGCCGAACGGCGCGATCAGTTCCTTGAGGCGGTTCTTGCCGCCACCGCTTTCCGCCAGTTTAACGTCCGCGTTGCGCATGCTGATGTCGGCGGGCACCGCGTCCAGGTGTGGCCAGCGGGTTTCGCGCTTCAGGCGGCCCATGGGCTGCTTGCCCTTCAACAGGCTGCCGGCCTTGTAGCCCGGGTTGTCCTGGTCCACGCCCAGGTAAAAGCTGGCGGCGCCTTGCGGGTCGAGATCCCAGAGCAGGGTGCGGTGTTTCCAGCGGGCCG